>VBAF01000038.1:244-17687 GCA_005884705.1 Alphaproteobacteria bacterium | reverse complement strand
TGCCGAAGATCGACAAGGTCGTGATCAACATGGGCGTCGGCGAGGCGGTCAACGACCGCAAGGCCGTCGACGGCGCGGTTGCCGACCTGACGGCGATCACCGGCCAGAAGCCGGTCGTCACCAAGTCGCGCGTCTCGATCGCGACCTTCAAGCTGCGCGAGGGCATGGCGATCGGCGCCAAGGTCACGCTGCGCCGCGACCGCATGTACGAGTTCATCGATCGGCTGATCAACATTGCGCTGCCACGTGTCCGCGACTTCCGCGGCCTCAACGGCAAGTCGTTCGATGGCCGTGGCAACTTCGCCATGGGCCTGAAGGAGCAGATCGTGTTCCCCGAGATCGACTACGACAAGGTCGACATGGTGCGCGGCATGGACATCATCATCTGCACGACGGCGAAGACGGACGCGGAAGCCAAGGCGCTTCTCCGTGCTTTCGACTTCCCGTTCGTGAACTGAGGCCGGAGAAAAAAATGGCCAAGACGAGTTCAATCAACAAGAACAAGCGGCGCCAGAAGATGGCGAAGCAGTATGCCGGCAAGCGCGCCAGGCTGAAGGCGATGGCGGTGGACGACAAGCTCACCCCGGAGGATCGCTTCGCCGCCCGCATCAAGCTGGCGGAGCTGCCGCGCAACTCCTCGCCGACGCGCATCCGCAACCGGTGCGAGATCACCGGCCGGCCGCGCGCGGTCTATCGCAAGTTCAAGCTGTCGCGGCTCGCGCTGCGGGAGCTGGCCTCGTCGGGCGCTCTGCCCGGCGTGGTGAAGTCGAGCTGGTAACGGGAGCCCGTAGACCATGGCGATGACAGATCCCGTCGGCGATTTGCTGACCCGCATCCGGAACGGCCAGTCGGCACGCCTCGAAAGCGTGACCGTGCCGGCCTCCAAGATGCGGTCCAACGTTCTCGATGTGCTCCAGCGCGAGGGCTATATCCGCGGCTGGTTCGAGGAAGAACTGCGCAAGGGCGTGAAGGAGCTTCGCGTCGAGCTGAAGTACGACAACGGCAAGCCGGTGATCAAGGAGATCAAGCGCGTCTCCACTCCGGGCCGCCGCGTCTACTCCAAGATCCGCGAGCTGCCGCGCCACTTCAACGGCCTCGGCATCTCGATCCTGTCCACCCCGCGCGGCGTCATGTCCGACGCCGAGGCGCGCGCCGCCAATGTCGGCGGTGAAGTCCTCTGCAAGGTGTTTTAGCCATGTCGCGCGTCGGCAAGAACCCGGTCGTCATCCCCCAGGGCGTCACCGTCGACCTCAAGGGCCAGGCGCTCAAGGTCAAGGGCAAGCGCGGCGAGCTCGCGATGGTCGTGCACGACGACATCGAGGTCGTCCGGGCCGACGAGGGCCTCACCTTCAAGCCGCGCAACGACAGCCGTCGGGCGCGCATGCAGTGGGGCACCGCCCGCAACCTCGCCAGCAACATGGTCAAGGGCGTCTCGGACGGCTTCACCATCAACCTCGAGATCAACGGCGTCGGCTACCGCGCGCAGGCCGACGCCAAGAACCTGAAGCTGCAGCTCGGCTTCAGCCACGACGTCGAGGTGGCGATCCCGGCCGGCATCCAGATCAAGGCGGTCAAGCCGACCGAGATCGAGATCACCGGGTCGGATCGCCAGAAGGTCGGGCAGCTCGCCGCGGAGATCCGCAGCCTGCGTCCGCCCGAGCCCTACAAGGGCAAGGGCATCAAGTACTCGACCGAGACGGTTCGGCGCAAGGAAGGCAAGAAGAAGTAAGGCGACACATCATGGCCGACACCAAAGCTCTTTTCGCCCGCCGCCAACGCCGCGCACGCTATGCCTTGCGCAAGGCCGCCGGCGAGCGCCCCCGCCTCAGCGTGTTCCGCTCGGGCAAGCATATCTACGCCCAGGTCATCGACGACCTTAAGGGTCTGACCCTGGCGGCGGCTTCCTCGCTCGACGAGGGGCTCAAGACCAAGCTCAAGACCGGCGCCAACAAGGACGCCGCGTCCGAAGTCGGCAAGCTGATCGCCGAGCGGGCGATCGCCGCCGGCGTCAAGGCCGTCGTGTTCGACCGCGGCGGTTACCAGTATCACGGCCGCGTCGCTGCGCTGGCCGCCGCCGCCCGCGAGGGCGGCCTGTCGTTCTGAGGAGTTAGCACATGGCTCGTTCACCCGGTGGTTCCGGCCGTTCCTCGCGCGATCGCGACCGGGGCCGCGACCGCGACGAGGACAATGAACTGACCGACAAGCTGGTCACCATCAATCGCGTCGCGAAGGTGGTGAAGGGCGGCCGGCGCTTCGCCTTCGCCGCGATCGTCGTGGTCGGCGACCAGCGCGGCCGGGTCGGCCACGGCGCCGGCAAGGCGCGCGAGGTGCCCGAGGCGATCCGCAAGGCGACCGAGGCGGCCAAGCGCGGCCTGATCCGGGTGCCGCTGCGCGACGGCCGGACGCTCCATCACGACGTCAAGGGCCGCTTCGGCGCCGGCAAGGTGACCCTGCGCGCCGCCCCGGCCGGCACCGGCATCATCGCCGGCGGCCCGATGCGCGCGGTGTTCGAGACGCTGGGCGTCAAGGACATCGTCGCCAAGTCGGTCGGCACGTCCAACCCGCACAACATGATCAAGGCGACGTTCCAGGCGCTCGAGCAGCTCAACTCGCCGCGCATGGTGGCGACCCGCCGCGGCAAGAAGGTCGGCGACCTGCTCGGCCGGCGCGACGGCGACGCAGCCGCCGAGGTCGCCTAACGGAGAATGACGATGGCCGACAAGAAGACGCTCAAGGTCACCCAGACGGGCAGCCCGATCGGCCGGACGGACGATCAGCACGCGACCCTCAAGGGACTTGGCCTGAACAAGCGCCACCGCAGCAAGGTCCTCGAGGACACGCCGTCGGTGCGCGGCATGATCAACAAGGTGCGCCATCTGGTGCGCGTCGATGGGGAATCGGCAAAATGAGACTGAACGAAATCGCCGACAATGCCGGCGCCCGCAAGGGCCGCATGCGCGTGGGCCGCGGCATCGGCTCGGGCAAGGGCAAGACCGCGGGCCGCGGCGTCAAGGGCCAGAAGTCGCGCACCGGCGTCGCCATCAAGGGCTTCGAGGGCGGCCAGATGCCGCTCTACCGGCGCATTCCCAAGCGCGGCTTCCGTCCGCCGCACCAGAAGTCGTGGCAGGTCGTGAACCTCGTCACGCTGCAGAAGGCGATCGACGACAAGAAGCTCGATGCGTCCAAGCCGATCGACGCTGCCGCCATGCAGGCGGCCGGTCTGTTCAAGAATGCCCAGGACGGCGTGCGCCTGCTCGGCAAGGGCGAGCTCACGGCCAAGATCGAGGTCAAGGTCGCGGGCGCCTCGGCGTCGGCGATCGCCGCGGTCGAGAAGGCCGGCGGCAAGGTCGAGCTGCCCCCCAAGCCAGCCGCCGAGGCCGCCGCCTAGTCCATTCACGCGTAGGGGTCGTCCATGGCATCCGCCGCCGAGCAACTCGCCTCCAACCTGAATTGGGGCTCGATCGGTAAGGCGACCGAGCTGAAGAAGCGCCTGTGGTTCACCATCGGCGCCCTCCTGGTCTTCCGCATCGGCGCCTACATCCCCGTCCCGGGCGTCGATCCGGCGGCGCTTGCCGAGATCTTCAGCCGCAACTCGGGCGGCATCGCCGGCATGCTCGACGTCTTCTCCGGCGGCTCGATCGGCCGCATGTCGATCCTGGCGCTGTCGATCATGCCGTACATCTCGGCCTCCATCATCATGCAGATCCTGACGACGGTCGTGCCGTCGCTCGAGACGCTGAAGAAGGAGGGCGAGGCCGGCCGCAAGAAGATCAACCAGTACACCCGCTATGGCACGGTGCTGTTGGCCACCTTCCAGGCCTACGGCATCGCGGTCGGGCTGGAGAGCCAGACCTCCTCGGTCGGGCCGGTGGTGCACGACCCCGGCTTGTTCTTCCGCTTCGTCACCATCGTCACCCTGGTCGGCGGCACCCTGCTGCTGATGTGGATCGGCGAGCAGATCACCGCGCGCGGCGTCGGCAACGGCACCTCGCTGATCATCTTCGCCGGCATCGTGGCGGCGTTGCCCAACGCCATGGTCCAGACGCTGGAGCTCGGCCGCACCGGTGCGCTGTCGGCGCTGTTCATCATCGCGCTCGCCGTCGGCGTGATCGTCGTGGTGGCGGTCGTGGTCTTCATGGAGACCGCGCAACGGCGCATCGTGGTGCAATATCCCAAGCGCCAGGTCGGCAACCGCATGTATGGCGGCGAAGCCTCGCACCTGCCGCTCAAGATCAACACCTCGGGCGTGATCCCGCCGATCTTCGCCTCCTCGCTGCTGCTCTTCCCGGCGACCATCGCCTCGTTCCAGGGCCCCGGCGGCGAGCCCGGCATCGCAAGCTGGATGCAGACCTACCTGGCGCACGGCACGCCGCTCTATCTGCTGTCCTATATCGGCCTGATCGTCTTCTTCTGCTTCTTCTACACCACCGTCGTCTTCAACCCGGCGGACACGGCGGAGAACCTCAAGAAGAACGGTGGCTTCATTCCCGGCATCCGGCCGGGCAAGAGCACCGCCGAATATCTCGAGCACATCCTCAACCGGCTGACGGTGATCGGCGCGCTCTATCTGTCGGCCGTCTGCATCCTGCCCGAGCTGCTGATCGCCCGCGGCGGCGTGCCGTTCTATTTCGGCGGCACCAGCCTGCTGATCGTGGTCTCGGTGACGCTCGACACGGTGACCCAGATCCAGGCGCATCTGCTGGCGCACCAGTACGAGGGCCTCATCAAGAAGGCCCGGCTGCGGGGAAGAGGGCGCTGAGCACGATGAACATCATTCTCCTGGGCCCGCCGGGGGCGGGAAAAGGCACCCAGGCCCAGCGGCTGCAGAACGACCTCGGCCTTGTCCAGCTCTCGACCGGCGACATGCTGCGCGCCGCCGTCGCCTCGGGCAGCGCGCTTGGCCAGAAGGCCAAGGGCATCATGGAGGCCGGCAAGCTGGTGCCGGACGAGCTGATGGTCGGCCTGATCGAGAGCCGGATCGGCCAGCCGGATGCCGCCAAGGGCTTCATCCTGGACGGCTTTCCGCGCACCGAGGCGCAGGCCGCCGCGCTCGATGCCATGCTCGCCAAGTCGGGCAAGAAGCTCGACAAGGTGATCGAGATGGACGTGGACGAGGCGGCACTGACCGAGCGCGTGGTTGGCCGCTTCACCTGTGCCAAGTGCGGCACCGGCTACCACAACAAGTTCAAGCGGCCGAAGGTCGATGGGATCTGCGACGTCTGCGGGTCGAAGGAGTTCACCCGCCGCAAGGACGATAATGCAGATACCATGAAGACACGCATGGCCGCCTATCGCGCCCAGACCGAGCCCCTGCTGCCCTACTACCGGGCCGAGGGCATCCTCAAGAAGGTCGATGGGATGGCTGCGATGGACGAGGTTTACCGTCAAATCCGTGCCGTTTTGGCAGGGGCTTGACAATCGGAGCATCCGTTGACTCGGGGGCGGCGATCCCTATAATCGCGCGCTTTTCCGGGGCCCAGCGGAACGTCGGACGGGCGCGCGTGAGCGCGCCGTAAGTCATTGAAGGAGTTGCAACTTTGGCTCGTATAGCCGGCATCAACATCCCCACCGCCAAACGGGTGGTTGTGGGGCTGCAGTACATCCATGGGATTGGTCCGGCGAAAGCCAGGGAGATCCTGGGGAAAGTGGGGATCGATCAGTCGCGGCGCGTCAACACGCTGACCGACGACGAGGTCATCCGTATCCGCGAGACGATCGACCGCGACTACTCGGTCGAGGGCGATCTCCGCCGCGAGGTGTCGATGAACATCAAGCGGTTGATGGACCTCGCCTGCTACCGCGGCTTGCGGCATCGCCGCGGGCTGCCGGTCCATGGCCAGCGCACGCACACCAATGCGCGCACCCGCAAGGGCCCGGCCAAGCCGATCGCCGGCAAGAAAAAAGTGACGAAGTAAGAGGGGATCGACATCATGGCCAAGCCAGCCGCCGCCGCCAGCGGTGCCGCCACCGCTGCGGCACGTCCCCGTCGCCGGGAGCGCAAGAACATCATCGCCGGCGTGGCCCACGTGAACGCCAGCTTCAACAACACGATCGTCACGATCACCGACGCGCAGGGCAACACCATCGCCTGGTCGTCGTCGGGCCAGCAGGGCTTCAAGGGCTCGCGCAAGTCGACGCCGTTCGCCGCCCAGATGGCGGCCGAGGGTGCCGGCCGCAAGGCGATGGAGCATGGCATGCGCACGATCGAGATCATGGTGCGCGGTCCCGGTTCGGGCCGCGAGTCGGCGCTGCGCGCGCTGCAGGCCGTCGGCCTCGCCGTCACCTCGATCCGCGACGTGACGCCGATCCCGCACAACGGCTGCCGTCCGCCGAAGCGTCGTCGCGTCTGAAGTCCCCGAGCCTCGGCGCATCCTGCGCCGGCTCTTTTCGAATGTGCCGCGAGTCCTGTCGGGCTCGCGTGAACCAATCGGTCTAGAGAGGTAGCCCCCCGTGCTTCAGAAGAACTGGCAAGATCTCATCAAGCCCGAGAAGCTTGTCACCGAGGCAGGCGTCGATCCTGGCCGTACCGCGACGATCGTCGCCGAGCCGCTCGAGCGCGGCTTCGGCCTGACGCTCGGCAATGCGCTGCGCCGCGTGCTGCTGTCGTCGCTCCAGGGTGCCGCCGTCACGTCGATCAAGATCGACAACGTGCTGCACGAGTTCTCCTCGATTCCCGGCGTCCGCGAGGACGTCGTCGACATCGTGCTGAACATCAAGGCGATGGCGGTGAAGATGCAGGGCGACCGCCCGCAGCGTCTCTACCTGCGCGCGGTCGGCCCCGGCGAGGTCACCGCCGGCATGATCGAGCTGCCGGGCGACGTCCAGATCATGGATCCCAAGCACCTGATCTGCACGCTCGACGACGGCGCCTCGATCTCGATGGAGCTGATGGTCGCCACCGGCAAGGGCTATGTCCCGGCCTCGGCGAACCGCCCGGAGGACGCGCCGATCGGCCTGATCCCGGTCGACTCGGTGTTCAGCCCGGTCAGGCGCGTGTCCTACAAGATCGAGAACAGCCGCGTCGGCCAGGTCACCGACTACGACAAGCTGTCGATGACGGTCGAGACCAACGGCACGACCGCTCCGGCCGACGCCGTGGCGCTCGCCGCCCGCATCCTGCAGGACCAGCTCCAGCTCTTCATCAACTTCGAGGAGCCGCGCGAGGTCCGCAAGGAGGAGCAGCAGGACGACTTCCCGTTCAACCGCAACCTGCTGCGCAAGGTCGACGAGCTCGAGCTGTCGGTCCGCTCGGCCAACTGCCTGAAGAACGACAACATCATCTACATCGGCGATCTGGTTCAGAAGACCGAGGCGGAGATGCTGCGCACCCCGAACTTCGGCCGCAAGTCGCTCAACGAGATCAAGGAAGTGCTGGCCGGCATGGGCCTGCACCTCGGCATGGAGATCCCGGGCTGGCCGCCGGACAACATCGAGGAAATGGCCAAGCGCCTGGAAGAGCCGTATTAGGCCGTCGGAAGGACAACAGTCATGCGTCACAACAATCGCGGCCGGAAGTTCCACCGCACCGCCGAGCATCGCAAGGCGATGTTCATGAATCTGGCCGGCGCGCTGATCAAGCACGAGCAGATCACGACCACGCTGCACAAGGCGAAGGACCTGCGTCCGATCGTCGAGAAGCTGGTGACGCTCGGCAAGAAGGGCGGGCTGCATGCCCGCCGCCAGGCGATCGGCTTCCTGCGCGATCCCTATGTCGCCGACAAGCTGTTCACCACGCTGGGTCCGCGCTATGCCAAGCGCAGCGGCGGCTACCTGCGCGTCCTCAAGGCGGGCCTCCGTTTCGGCGACATGGCGCCGATGGCGGTGATCGAGTTCGTCGAGCGCGACACCGCCGCCAAGGGTCAGGACAGCGGCCCCTCGGCCGAGCCCGCGGAGCAGCAGGAGGCGGCGTAGGCTTCGTCGACGGATGGAATGCAAGGACGCCCGGTGGTGACACCGGGCGTTTTCTTTTGTCCTCCCCAGTCTTCTGGGAGGTGTCGGCGTCTTACGAAGGAACCGCCCAGATCTTCCGATGGATCTGCTCCTGGTCCTCCGTGAGGAAGACCACCTCCACGGCGCCTTCGGCGAGGATGGCGGCGGAGGTGCGGAACGACTCGCCCCATACCGGGTCGTCGTATTCGGGACGCGGCGTTGCGACCGTCGTCACGCCGGCCTGGACGATCGCCCGGGCGCAGTCGGTGCACGGGAAGTAGGTCGACACCAGCGCGCCGCCGTCGGTGGCGAGCCCGCGTCGTGCGGCCTCGAAGATCGCGGCGCGCTCGGCATGTTCGAGCCAGATGAAGCGGTTGTCGCCGACGGCGCGCTCCGGGAGCTGTTTGATGCCCGGCGGAAAGCTGTTGCACGCCGCGATCTCCACCTGCCGGTCGGCGGTGACCAGAACCGCACCGACCCGGCGGATTTGGTTCGGGCTGCGAGCGGCGGCGGCGATCGCGCGCTCGAGCAACCTGTCGACGATGTCCTGAACTTTCACCGCGGTTTCTCCCAGGCGATCGGATAGCGGTTGAAGCCGCGGAAGCGGGCGCGGCCGCCGCGCTCGCCGGCACCGTCGCAGGCCAGGCCGTCGAGCTGCGCCACCAGCCTGCCGATCGCGATCGTGCCTTCGAGTCGCGCCAGCACCGCGCCCAGGCACATATGGACGCCCGAGCCGAAGGCGAAGTGCCGGTTGGGCTCGCGGCCCGCATCGAAGCGGTCGGGCTCGGCGAACTGCGCCGGATCGCGGTTGGCGGCGCCGATGCCGATATGGATGTAGGTGCCGGCCGCCAGCCGCTCGCCGCCGATCTCCAGCTCGGCCGAGAGCCGGCGGTTGCCGAGCTGGTTGGAGCTCTCGAAGCGCAGACCCTCCTCGATACAGCTCTTGAGCAGGCCGGGATCGGCCCTGACCCGGGCGAGCTGGTCGGGAAAGCGCAGCAGCGCGTCGACCGTGTTGCCGATCAGGTTGGTCGTGGTCTCGTGGCCGGCGTTCAGCAGGAAGATGCAGTTCTGGACCAGCTCATCGTGCGTCAGCTTCTCGCCGTCGACGGTGCCGTGGATCAGCGTGCCCAGGATGTCGTGGTCGTCGGCCGGCCGCGTGGCGCGATCGGCGATCAGCGCGTCGAGATAGGCCGAGAACTCGGCGACCGCGGCATTGCCGGCCGCCTGCCGCTCCGGTCCGGCGACCGGCTCGAGCGCGCCCAGGATCGCCAGCGAATAGCGGCGGAACGGCGCGCGGTCGCCCGCCGGGACGCCCAGCATGTCGCAGATCACCTCGACGGGCAGGCGGAAGGCGAAGTCCTCGACCAGGTCCATACGGCGGGCCGCGGCGTGGCGTGCGATCAGCCCGTCGACCACGGCCTCGATGCGGGCCGGCATCGCTGCCAGCGCGCGCGGCGTGAAGGCGGCGGCCAGCAGCTTGCGCACGCGCGTGTGCAGCGGCGGGTCGTTGAACACCAGGCTGGTCGTGTGATGTCGGTAGAGTGGCGTGCCGGTCCCGAATTTCGGCCCGAACTCGGCTTTCTTGTCGGAGCTCATGCGCGGGTCGCGATAGCAGACCGCGACGTCGGCGTAGCGCGACAGGAACACGCTGCCGTCGGGCAGGCGCTTGAGCGGCGCGAAGCGGCGCAGCGCGTGATAGTAGGGGAACGGATCGGCGAGGAAGGCGGGCTCGAGCGCCACCAGATCGAAGCGTTCGGCGAAGGCTTGCGCCTCGTCGGCCGGCAGCTCGATCAGGCCGTCGGTCAGAACTGGTCCTCCGTCAGCGCGAATACCGTGCGCCCGGCGGCTTTCATCGGCCCGAGCTGGGCGAGCGCCGGCGGCAGGATGACCTCGGCGTAGAAGCGCGCGGTGATCAGCTTGGCTTCCAGGAAGGCCGGGTCGCCGTCGCGCGTCGCGAGCTTGCCCTGGGCCACCAGGGCGCTGCGGGCCAGCAGCCAGCCGCCGAGTGCCGTGCCGGCGAGCCGCAGGAACGGCACCGAGCCCGCCAGCGCCTTCACCAGGTCGCCCTTGACCGACTGCGCGACCCATCGGGTGGCGTCCTCCAGCGCGTCCGCCGCGGCCATCACGCCGGCGCGGACCGCGGCGAGGTCGTCGCCGGGCGCGGCTTTCATCTCCTCGGCGGTGGCCCGCATCTCGGCCACCAGGGCAAGCATGGTCTCGCCGCCATCCTTGGCAACCTTGCGGCCGACCAGGTCGCGCGCCTGGATGCCGTTGGTGCCTTCGTAGATCGGCAGGATGCGCGCGTCGCGCAGGTGCTGGGCGGCGCCGGTCTCCTCGATGAAGCCCATGCCGCCATGGATCTGCACGCCGGTCGAGGCGATCTCGTTGCCGAGATCGGTGAACCAGGCCTTGACGATCGGGATCAGCAGGTCGACGCGGTCCTGCGTCCTGCGCGCCGCTTCCTTGTCGGGATGGCGCAGCGCGCCGTCGATGCCGGCGGCGGTGTAGTAACCCAAGGCGCGCATCGCCTCGATCTGGGCGCGCATGCTCATCAGCATACGCCGCACGTCGGCGTGGTGCAGGATCGAGACCGACTGCGGCTGCGCGCTGCCGTCATCCTTGGATTGCACGCGGCTCTTGGCGAACGCCGCCGCCTGCTGGTAGGCGCGCTCGGCGATCGCCAGGCCCTGGATGCCGACCGCCAGCCGCGCATTATTCATCATCGTGAACATGTAGGAGAGGCCGCGGCCTTCCTCGCCGACAAGCGAGCCGACCGCGCCGCCGTCGTCGCCGAAGCTCATCACGCAGGTCGGGCTGGCATGGATGCCGAGCTTGTGCTCGAGCGACACGCAGCGCAGGTCGTTGCGCTTTCCCGGCTTGCCGTCGGGGCCGGGCAGGAATTTCGGCACGATGAACAGCGAGATGCCGCGCACGCCGGCCGGTGCGTCGGGGGTGCGCGCCAGCACCAGGTGGACGATGTTCTCGGTGAGGTCGTGTTCGCCGTAGGTGATGAAGATCTTCTGGCCGGTGACGAGATAATGGTCGCCGTTCCTGACCGCCCGGCTCTTGAGCTGGCCGAGATCGGAGCCGGCCTGCGGCTCGGTGAGGTTCATCGTCCCGGTCCATTCGCCCGAGATCATCTTGGGCAGGTAGGCGGCTTTTTGCTCGGCCGAGCCGTGATGGTGGATGGCGTCGATCGCACCCTGGTTCAGCAGCAGCACCAGGCCGAAGCCCATGTTGGCCGCCTGCCACATCTCCTGCACGCTGGTGGCGAGAAGCCACGGCATGCCCTGGCCGCCGAACTCGGGATCGAAGGGCAGGGAATTCCAGCCACCGTCGACGAACTCCTTGTAGATGGCGGTGAAGCCGGGTGCGGTGCGGACCACCCCGTTCTCGAGCTTGGCACCGGCCTTGTCGCCCTCGCGGTTGAGCGGCGCCAGGCCGTTTCCGGCCAGCTTGGCCGCCTCCTCGAGCACGGCATCGACCGTGTCATCGGTGGCGTGCTCGTAGCCCGGCAGTGCGGCCACCTTGCCCAGGCCGGCGACTTCGCGCAGCGCGAAACGCATGTCGGCCAGCGGGGCGGTATAAGTCATAAAGGTCCTCCGGGCCGCACTATGCCGCGCCCGGTCGCGTTCGGCCACCAGGGTCGCGTGCCGCAGCCCGCTGGAGTAATGTCACCGCATCATGACCGACACCATCCTGCTCGCCATCGACGGCCCGCGCGCCACCATCACCCTGAACAACCCGGCCAAGCACAACCGGCTCGACACTGCCGGGCTCGGCAAGCTGCGCGAGGCGATCGAGCAGGCCGATGCCGATCCCCACGTGCGGGTGACGGTGCTGACCGGGGCGGGCGAGAAGAGCTTCTGCTCGGGCTATGACCTGGGCTCGATCCCGTCGGGCAAGGCGGCGCGGCCGTCGTCTGAAACCCACAAGGACAGTTTCGAGACGGTGATGGACCGGCTCGAGGCGATGCGCATGCCGACGCTGTGCGCGCTGAACGGCGGTGTCTATGGCGGCGCCACCGACATGGCGCTGGCTTGCGATTTCCGGCTCGGCGTGAAGGGCATGAAGTTCTTCATGCCGGCCGCGCGCGCCCGAGCTTTGCCAAGCGCGCGTTCCTGTTGTCGGAGGATTTCACCGACGAGGACCTGCTGCGCGTCGGCTATCTCGATTGGCTGGTCGACCGGCTGGAGTTCAAGGCCACGGTCGATGCGACCGCCGCCAAGCTCGCCGGCCTGGCACCGCTCTCGATGGCCAACATGAAGCGCGCCATCGAGCAGTTCGCCCAGGCCGAGCCCGACATCCCCAAGATCCGCGAGGGCATCCGCGAGTGCCAGACCTCGGATGACCTGCGCGAAGGCCTTGCCGCCCTGCGCGAGAAGCGAGCGCCGGCCTTCAAGGGTCGCTGATGCGGTTCGTCCTGCTGCTGGCTGCGCTGCTTGCGCTCGCCACGGGCGCGGCGGCGCAACAGCTCGACTTCAAGCGGGTGTCGCGCAGCGGCGACGAGCTGCTGAGCTATCGCTGGCGCGACCACGAGCGGCATGAGCGCCAGGTCGCCTTCACCCTGACTCGCCAGGCGATTCGCGACTCCGAGGCGTCGTTCGCCGAGTTCAGCCTTGAGGCGATGTGGCGGGTGGTCGAGCGCGACCTGCGCGACGAGGCCGAACGGGCGGGCGGTCGCATCGACATCCGGCGTACCGCCGACGGGCTGCGCTGGACCCTCGAGGCGCGCGATCCGGCGGCACTCGAGCCGCTCAAGCGGCGGGTCGACGAGCGGCTGGCGCGATCCAAGCAGGATTACCTCGCCCGCCATGCCCGCCGCACGGTGGGCGAGCGCCGGATCCTGGTCGATTTCGCCGCGGCGACCACCGCCCTGCAGGCACCGCTGCGGGCGCTCACCAAGGCGCTGGGCGACGTGCCCGACGTGCCGAACGACGACCGCGCCCGGGTGGCGCTGGCGCTCGGCTTCTTCCAGGAGATCCCCTACGCGACGCTCGAGGACAAGCAGCGGCAGGGCGGCGACTTCCTGCCGGCGCCGGCGCTGCTGGCGCAGAACCGCGGCGATTGCGACAGCAAGGCGGTGGCGCTGGCGGCGGTGCTGCGGACCTTCACGCGCTTCCGCAAACTCGCGGTAGTCACCATGCCCAACCATGCGATCCTAGTGGTCGAGATGCCGGCCCAGGCGGGTGACACCACGGTGCGCCAGGCCGGCCGGCAGTATGTGGCGCTCGAGCCTGCAGGACCGGCGCTGGCGCCGATCGGCCAGGTCGGGCCCTACACCGCGAAGTACCTCGGGGGGCTGGCGCGCGAGATCGAGGTCTGGCCGCTGGAATGACCAAGCGCAGGCTCGCCGCCATCGTCCATGCCGACCTCGCCGGTTTCACCCGCATGATGGAGGGGGCGGAGACGCGCACCTTCCGCCATCTCAAGGCGGCGCAGAATGAGGTCTGGCGGCCGGCGATCGAGGCGGGCAGCGGCCGGCTGGTCGGCACCGCCGGCGATGCCATGCTGGCCGAGTTCGGCTCGGCGGTGTCGGCGGTCAATGCGGCGATCGACATCCAGGAGCGCATGGCGCGCTTCAATGCGGCGCTGCGCGAGGAGCAGCGGATGCTGTTCCGCATCGGCGTGCATCTCGGCGAGGTGATCGTCGACCAGGAGGACCAGAACATCTTCGGCGACGGCGTCAACCTCGCGGCGCGCATCCAGGGCATCGCCGAGCCGGGCGGCATTGCGGTGTCGCGCGCGGTGCGCGACGTGACCGAGCTGCGCATCGACTACGCCTTCATCGATGGCGGCGACCACGGCTTCAAGAACGTCAGCCGGCCGGTCCATGTCTTCCACGTTCGGCCGGCGAGCACGCCGCGCGGCACGCTGCGCTTCGAGGGCGCCGATTCGAACGGCCTGCCGCTGGCCTTCGAGATCGGTGTCGGCAAGCTCGCCGGCGGCGCGATCGTCGGCCGCGCCGCCGATCAATGCGCCCTCGTCGTGGCGCATCCCACGGTCTCGCGCCGCCACGCGCGGCTCAGCCTCGCGGGCGATGCGCTGCAGATCGAGGATCTCGGCTCGACCAACGGCACCGAAGTCGACGGCCGGGCGGTGCGCTCGGGCCTGCCGGCCGTCTTCCAGCCCGGCTCGACGATCCGCCTGGGAGACGTCAAGCTGGCCGTCCTGCAGGTGTGAGGAGCAAGCGATGACGGTCAACGCCAAGGCCCGGGTGCTGCGCGACAGGCTCGCCAAGGGCGAGTTCATCCTGGCGCCCGGCATCTATGACGGCATCTCCGCGCGCGTCGCCGACCGCATGGGCTTCCCGGCGCTCTACATGACGGGCTATGGCGCGACCGCCTCGATGCTCGGCTTGCCCGATGCCGGGCTGGCGACCTATTCCGACATGGTCGGACGCGCCGAGATGATCTGCTCGGTGATCGATACGCCGCTGATCGCCGATGCCGACACCGGCTATGGCGGGCTGCTGAACGTCCAGCGCACGGTGCGCGGCTACATCCAGATCGAGGACCAGGAGATGCCCAAGAAATGCGGCCATACGCCGGGCCGCCGGGTCGTGCCGGCCGAGGACATGGTGCTCAAGATCAAGGTCGCGGCCGAGGCGCGGCGCGATCAAGCGACTCTGATCGTCGCCCGCACCGACGCGCGCACCGGCCACGGCCTCGACGAGGCGCTGCGCCGGGCCCGGCTCTACGAGCAGGCGGGCGCCGACGTGATCTTCGTCGAATCGCCGGAGAGCGAGGCCGAGCTCGAGCGCATCGGCCGCGAGATCGACAAGCCCCTGCTCGCCAACATGGTCGAGTTCGGCAAGACGCCGCGGGTCGAGGTCGACCGGCTGAAGAAGTGGGGCTTCGACGTGGCGATCTATCCGGGGCTGGGCTTCAGCGTCGCTGCCGAGGCGATGCGCCAGGCCTGGGAGTTCCTCAAGAGCCAGGGCACCAGCAACGGCATCGAGCTGCCGCAGTACCGCAACATGCACGAGTTGATGGGCTTCTCCGAGGTCTGGGACTTCGACAAGAAGTGGGCGCAGCCGTGAACGGCCAGCGGCCCACTCTGTTCGAGCTGCTGGCGCGCCTGCCGCCGCGCGTCTGGCTGCAGGCGGCGCTCGGGCTGATCGGCTTCCTGGTGCTGGCGGTGCTGGGCTTCGCGGTGATCGCGGGCTTCGTGGCGATCGCCCTGGTGATCCTGCTGCTCTACCGGCTGCGCGCCTGGCTGCGGGCGCTGTTCACCGGACGGGCGGTGTCGGGGCCGCCAGCGTCCACCGACCGCACCGTCACCGACGTCAAGTACGAGATCGTCGACCGCCGCGACGACGAGCGGAAACCCTGATCAGCACGACCACTGGAAGCCGTCGATCACGAAGTGCTGGCCGGTGATGAAGCAGGGCTCCGAGGTCGCGAGGAAGGCCACGAGCTGCGCTACGTCGGCGGGCGTGCCGAGCCGGTTCAGCATGATGCCCTTCTTCATCTCCTCGCCGCGGCTCCTGGTCAGGCTGTTGCCGAGCTCGGTCTCGATCACGCCGGGGCAGATCGCGTTGATCATGATCTTGGGCCCGAGCTCCTTGGCCAATGAGCGGGTGAGTCCGAGGATGCCGGCCTTGGCCGCCGCATAGGCGTGCTTGCTGACCGCCGAGGTGACGCCGCCCGACAGGGCGTTGAGCGACGACATGCTGGCGATGCGTCCGCCGGGCTCCTGCGTCAGCATGATCGGCGCGACGGCGTGAATGTAGTTGAAGCAGCTCTTGAGGTTGACCGCGATGGTGCGGTCGAATTCTTCCTCCTTGATCTCCAGCATGCCCTTGGCGTTGGAGGCGCCGGCGTCGTTCAGCAGGAAGTCGATGCGGCCCCATTGCCTCGCCACGTCCGCCGCGATCTCGTGGGCGCGCGCGAACTGGGCGACATCGGCCTTGTAGGTGAGCGCCTTGCGGCCCTTGGCCTCGATCTCTCCGCGGGTCCGCGCCATCTCCGGCTCGAGTAGGTCGACCAGGGCGATGTCATAGCCGCGCGCCGCCAGCTCGAGCGCGCAGCCGCGGCCGATGCCGCGCGCGCCTCCGGTTACGATCGCGACCTTGCTCACGCCGCGTGGGCCTTGGCGTAGCCGGCCACTTCGGCATGGGTGGCGAACCACACGCCTTGTTTGCCTTGGCCCTTGGACTTGGCGTGGCGGATCAGCTCGTCGACGATCCAGATTCGCGAGCGATAACCGATGATGTGCGGATGCATGGTGAGCTGGAACACGCCGCCATCCTCGTAAGCCGCATCGAGCTCGCGGCGGAAGATGTCGAGCACATCGGCCGGCGGCGTGTAGGGACGCAGCGAGGAGAAGCGGTGCATCGAGAAGTACACCGCGTCGTCGCGCACCCATTCGACCGGCAGCTCGATCACGCTGGTCGGCTCGCCGTGCAGCAGCAGCTCGTAGCAATCCTCGTCGGCCATCAGCGAGGAGTCGTAGAGCAGGCCCATCTCCTGCTCGAGCGCCAGCGTGTTGGGGCTGAAGTCCCACGACGGCGTGCGCATTCCGACCGCGCGCTTGCCGGTGATCCGTTCCAGCGTGTCGGCCGAGCGCAGCATCAGGTCGCGCTCGGCCTCGCGCGGCAGCACCGAATTGAGCTCGTGGATCCAGCCATGGATGCCGATCTCGTGGCCCTCGGCGACCAGCGCCTTCTGCTCCTCCGGATGCAGCATCGCCGACACGGCAGGCACGTAGAAGGTCGCCTTCACGCCGTGCTTTTCCAGCAGCTTGCGAATCCGCGGCACGCCGACCCGGGCGCCGGACTGGCCCCAGGCCATGCGGCCGATCGACTTGCCGCCGTCGCGCAGCTCGTTGGTCTCGTGGTCGGAGTCGAAGGACAGCGCGACCGCGCAGCGCGCGCCGTCCTTCCACGCCTTGGGTCGGTAGGTCCGGCCGGCGCGGACCTGGTTGACCAGCTTCTGCCAGTGCGCGTCGGCCCACTGCCAGGGTTCGAGCTGCGGCGCATGGGTGTCGGGCATGATGACCTCCTTGTTCAGGCGAGTGGGGAGCCGGTCACCGGCAGCGTCTGGCCGGTGATCCAGGAAGCGTGGCCGGAGGCGAGGAAGAGGACGGCGTCGGCGATGTCCTCGGGCTTGCCCATGCGGCGCATGGCGATGCGGTCGGCGAAGGAGTGGCGGAACGCCTCGCTGTAGGAATTCCACTGCCGCTCGTAATCCGGGCTGGTCGCCATGAAGCCCGGCGCCACCGAGTTCACGGTGATGCCGAACGGCCCCAGCTCCTGGGCGAGCTGCTTCACCAGCCCGACCTGGCCGTGCTTGGCCGAGGCATAGGCTTGGATGCCGGTCAGGCTGGTCGCGAGCCCAGCGCGGCTCGAGATGGTGACGATGCGGCCGCCGCCGGCCCTCTTCATGCCGGGCGCCACCGCCTTGGCGAACAGGAAGCAGCCCTTGAGGTTGGCGTCGACGATGCCGGCGAACTCCTCGGGCTGCACTTCCTCCAGGGGCTTGGGGACCTGGCCCAGGATGCCGCCCGCGAC
>VBAF01000038.1:0-200 GCA_005884705.1 Alphaproteobacteria bacterium | reverse complement strand
CTCGCCGGATCGGTGACGTCGACCGGCAGCGCCGTGTTGCGCTCGCCCTTCTCGATCTCGGCGACCAGCCGGTCGCAGGCGATGACGTCCGCTCCGTCGGCTGCGAAGGCGCGCGTGATCGCCCGGCCGATGCCGCGGGCGGCGCCGGCCACGATCACGCGCTTGCCGTCGAAGCGGATCAGCATCAGGCGAGCTCGTCG
>VBAF01000304.1:7660-9726 GCA_005884705.1 Alphaproteobacteria bacterium | reverse complement strand
CCCGCGACCGCGATTCCGGGAATCGACGTGGCGAAATCGGCGTCGACCACCGGCTCGAAGCAGAGCTGCCGGGCGTTCCAGCGATGCGGCACGCCGGCCGCCATCGCGAGGTTGACGTTCGGCACGACGCCCTGGTGCAGCAGCAAAAGATCGACCTTCATGCGCCGCTCGCCCGCGCCGGTGGCGAAGACGACCTCGGCGAGCCTGTCCTTGCCCAGCGCCGAGAGCCGGCTGACGCCGATCACCGGCACCCTGGCCTTGACCTCGCGCATCAAGGCGAGACCTTTCGACCAATAGGGCGACAGCAGGAAGTCCGGCAGGTGCATCGCCGCCTTCAGCCAGTTGACCCGCGGCGTGGTGTCCAGCACCGCCTCGAGCTTGGTCCCGGCCCGCAGCAGCTGCGCCGCCAGCAGCCAGAGCAGCGGCCCGCAGCCCGCCAGGATGGTGCGACCGGTCGGCACCAGTCCCTGCGCCTTGAGCGCGGTCTGTGCCGCGCCGGCGGTCATCACGCCGGGCAGCGTCCAACCCGCAATCGGGAACGGCCGCTCCATCGAACCAGTGGCGATGATCACCCGTTTGGCCTGGATCAGGCGCGCCTGGCCCGCGATCGAGACGCCGACCAGCCGGTTGGGATCGAGGCTCCAGACGGTGGCGCCGGTGACAATGGTGGCGCCGCTCGCCTCGCCGTCGGACGCGAGCACCGCCCCCGCCCAGTAATCCTCGCCCAGCACCGCGCGGTTGCGGACCGGCGTCGTGGCGATGCCGCGATAGATCTGCCCGCCGACACCCGGGTTTTCATCGAACAGCACGGTCTGCACGCCGGCCTTGGCCGCCAGCGCGGCCGCGGCGAGGCCGGCCGGGCCACCGCCGATGACGACCAGTTCGTACGAAGGGGCGAGGTCGGCGGCGTTCATCGTCCCGCCTCGCGCTTGCCGAGCTGGGTCTCGACGGCCATGCCCTCGCGCACCGGCACCAGGCAGGCCTGGCGGCTGCCGACACCGTCGATGGTGACCAGGCAGTCGAAGCACACGCCCATCAGGCAATAGGGCGCGCGCGGCGACTCCGTGACCGGCGTTGTGCGGAAGCGATCGATGCCCGCAGTGAGCATCGCACTGGCGACGGTGTCGCCGGCGCGGGCCTGGATCGGCTTGCCGTCGACCGCGAGCGAGATGGTCTCGCCAGAATCATCCAGCCGCTTGAACATGGAACCTCCGCGCGCTGAAGGGCGCGACCAGCGATTTGTCGAGCGCGCCGCGGGCAATCATCGGCGCCACGGTGAGCGCGTGATTGGCGCACAGCGTCACGCCGGAATGGCAGCACAGAACGAATGCGCCGGGATGGCTCTCGGACTCGTCGTAGATCGGGAAGCCGTCCTGGGTCATCACCCGGATCGCGCTCCAGGTCCGCACCACGTTGACCTTGGCGAGCAGCGGGAATTGCCGCACCGCGCGCTCGGCCTCGGTCGAGCTGACGCCGATGGTGAGGCCGGCCGGGTCGGTGCTCTCTTCCTTGGAATCGCCGATCATCACCGTGCCCTCGTCGGTCTGGCGCAGGGTGACGACGGGATAGTTGAGGAACGGCCGCAGCCGCTCGGTCACCACGATCTGCCCGCGCTCGGGCCGCATCGGTGCCTCGAGCCCGACCATCGGCGCCAACCGCATGTTGGCGTTGCCGGCGGCGAGCGCCACCTTGGCCGCGCGCACCTCGCCTTTGGCCGTATGAAGCCGGAATTCTCCGCCCTCCTTCGTGATGCTCTCGACCCGATGGCCTGGCAGGTAGCTCACGCCGCGCGCGTTGATCGCGGTGTGCAGGGTGCGGAACAGGCGCAACGAATTGACGTGGCCGTCGAGCGGGCAATAGCTCGCGCCGACCACCTCGGGCCCGATGTCGGGCAGCATCCGGGCGACCTGGGCGTGGTCGAGGATCTCGGTCTTGTAGTCGACGATGCCGGGCTGGTTGTGCAGGCGCTTCAGGATGTTGGCGCGTGCCTCGAGTTCCCTTTCCGACAGAGCGAGATGAAAACCGCCCGGGCGCTGGAAGCTGACATCGAGGCCGGTTTCCTGCTT
>VBAF01000304.1:0-7643 GCA_005884705.1 Alphaproteobacteria bacterium | reverse complement strand
GAGGCCCAACCCTTTGCTCTGCACCCAGACCAGCGCGAAGTTGCCGCGACTCGCGCGCACCGCGCGGTCGCCCTCGTCGAGCAGCGCCACCCGCAGGCCTTCGCGCGCCAGGCCCCACGATGTGGCGGCGCCGACCAGGCCACCGCCGACGACCGCGACGTCGTAGTCGTTACCGGCCATGGGTTCCTCGTCCGACCAGCAGACGCTCCAGGCCGTAGGCACGATCCAGCCCGATCAGCGCCAGCACGGTGACCGCGATCACGCAGGCCGACACCGAGGTGACCAGCGGGTCGATATTGTCCTGGATGTAGAGGAACATGCGCACCGGCAGGGTTTCGGTTCCGGGAGCCGCGATGAACACCGTCATCGTGACTTCGTCAAACGAATTGATGAAGGCGAGCGCCCAGCCGCTGGCGAGGCCCGGCACGACCAATGGCAGGGTAATGCGCTTCAGCACGGTCCATTCCGAGGCGCCGAGCGAGACGGCGGCATGCTCGATCGCGCGGTCCAGCCCGACCGCCGAGGCGAGCGTCAGGCGCAGCGCAAAAGGCAGCACGATCACGATGTGCGCCAGCACCAGCCCGACGAAGGTGCCTCCGAGGCCGATCAGGGTGAAAAAGCGCAGGAAGGCGATGCCCAGCACGATGTGCGGGATCATCAGCGGCGACATGAAGAGCGTCGTCATCGCCTCGCGGCCGGGGAAGCGATGGCGCGCGATCGCCAGCGCGGCCGGCACCGAGACCGCGACCGCGACCGCCGAAGACAGCGCACCGAGCCACAGGCTGCGCCAGAAGGCGGCGACAAACTCCGGATAGCGCGCGATCGCGGCGAACCAGCGCAGCGACCAGCGATCGGTCGGAAAGGAGAGGAATCCCTCCGGCGTGAAAGCGACCCAGCAGACGACGACGATCGGCGCCAGCATGAAGGTCACGAACAGCGCGTGAAAGGCGAGCGCGACGGGACCGTTTCGGCTCATCCGAACACCTGCGCGTAGCGTCGCTCGACCAGGCGGTTGGCGCCGACCACGATCAGCACCAGCGCGAGCAGCAGCAGCACGGCGACCGCCGCGCCCAACGGCCAGTTGAGCGTGTTGAGGAACTCGTCGTAGGCCAAGGTCGAGGCGACCTTGAGCCGCCGGCCGCCGATGATCGCGGGCGTCGCGAAGGCCGAGGCGGCCAGAGCGAACACGATCACCGCGCCGGACAGGATGCCGGGCATCGCCTGCGGCAGCACGATGCGGCGCAGCACGGTGAATGGCCCGGCGCCCAGCGCGACCGCCGCGTTCTCGATCTGCGGGTCGAGCCGCTGCAACGCCGCCCACACCGCCAGCACCATGTAGGGCATCAGCACATGGACCAGCGCCACCACCATGCCGGTCTCGGTGAACATGAAGGGCAGCGGCGCGGCGATGAAGCCGAGCGCCATCAGCGCCTTGTTGACGAGACCGGAGTTGCCGCCGAACAGCAGCGCCCAGCCGAGCGTGCGGGCGACGACGGAGATCAGCAACGGCCCCAGGATCACCAACAGGAAGAGGCCGCGCCACGGGCTCCGCATGCGGTTCAGGATATAGGCCTCGGGCGCGCCGAACAGCGCCGCCAGCGCCGTCACAATCAGGGCGATGCGGAAGGTCCGGCCGAACATCTCGGCGTAGTACGGATCGCCGAACACTTCCTGCCAGTTCTTCAGGATAAAGACCGGCTCGATGCCCTTGTACTGGCCCCAGTCGTGAAAGGTCAGCACGACCGTCATGGCGAGCGGGATCACGACGACACCGGCGAACAGCAGCAGCGCCGGCAGGCTGAGCAGGTAGGGCGTGCTCTTCACGGCACGACCCAGGACAGGTGGACGGCGACGCCCTCCTCCGGCATCGCTTCGCCGGTGTTCTGGCGGATGACCGTCACGAGCCCGTCGGCGGTGTCGACCTGATAGAGCCAGTGATTGCCCTGGAAGATGCGCGTCTTCACCGTGCCGGCGAGGCCGGACACGGCGAAGGCGATGCGCTCGGGCCGCACCGTGGCGCCGTTCACCAGGTTGGTCTTGCCGAGGAAGCCCGCGACGAACGGCGTCGCCGGCCGCTCGTAGGCTTCGTGCGGCGGGCCGACCTGCTCGGCGCGGCCGTGGTTCATCACCACGATGCGGTCGCTGAGCGCCATCGCCTCGCCCTGGTCGTGCGTCACCAGGATCGTCGTCGTGCCGACGCTGCGCTGGATCTGGCGCAATTCGATCTGCATCTCCTCGCGCAGCTTGGCGTCCAAATTGGAGAGCGGCTCGTCGAGCAGCAGGATCTGCGGCCGGATCACCAGGGCGCGGGCGAGCGCCACCCGCTGCTGCTGGCCGCCCGAGAGCTGGCGCGGGAAGCGGCTCGCGAACTGGCCGAGCCCGACCAGCTCCAGGGTCTCGCCGACCCGCCGCGTGCGTTCGGCCCCGGCGACGCCCTGCATCTCCAGACCGAACGATACGTTCTCCATCACCGTCATGTGCGGGAACAGCGCATAGCTCTGGAAGACGATGCCGAGGCCGCGCCTGGCCGGCTTCACCGCCAGCAGGTCGCGGCCTTCGAGCCGGATGGCGCCGCCGGTCGGCTCGACGAAGCCCGCGATCATCTGCAGGGTCGTCGTCTTGCCGCAGCCCGAGGGACCGAGCAGCGACACGAACTCGCCCTTCTCGACCGTGAGCGTCAGCCGGTCGACCGCGACATGGCTGCCGAAGGTCTTGGTGAGCTTGTCGAGCGCGAGGAACGCCATGGCTAGCTGATGCGTTCGGCCGCGCCGCGATGCAGGCGGTAGAAGGCGTCCTGCGGCTGGTCCATTTTCAGGATGTCGGCCTGCGGCGCGCCGAGGAACAGCCCGCGCAGCACGCGGCCGCTCCCGCCGTGGGCGAACACCGCGACCGGCTTGGCGGCCGCGAGCGCCACGATGTCGTCGAGCGCGGCGCGCGCCCGCTCGGTCACCATGACGTAGTTTTCGCCATTGGGTGGACAGTAGGTCCAGTGGTCGAGGCGGCGCGCCGCCATCTGGCCCGGCCAGCGCGCCTCGATCTCGGAGCCGTTCAGCCCGTCCCAATCGCCCCAACTCATCTCGCGCAGGCGATGATCGTGGCAGGCCTCGTCATGCACCAAGCCGGCTGCTTCGGCCGCGATCGCCAGAGTCTCACGCACCCGGCCGAGCGGGCTGGCGCGCACGACGACCGTCGCCGGCGCGTAGCCGGCGCGCGCCAGCTCCCGCGCAAGGGCGCCGCCCATCGCACGCGCCTGGGCACGTCCCGCTTCGGTCAGCGGCGAATCGAGATGGCCCTGCGCCCGCTTCTCGGCATTCCAGACGGTCTCGCCGTGGCGGAACAGATAGATCGGATGAGGCACCGAGCCTAGCGCTCCACCTCGCGGTTCCAGCGCTTGGTCCATTCGTCGCGATGCTGGTTGATGGTGTCCCAGTCGGGCTGGATCACCAGCTTGGCGCGCTCGCCGACCGGCGCCATCTTGAGCTCGGGCATGGCGACGTCGACCTTGGTGTTGACCGGGCCGTTGCCCATTTCCTTGGCCATGCCGGTCTGCACTGGCGCCGAGAGCAGGGTCTTGATCATCTCGTGCGCCAGCGGATTGACCGTGCCCTTGGCGACCGGGCAGGCCGAGGCGAGCAGGATCGGCGCGCCCTCCTTCGGGTAGATGAAATCGACCGGGAAACCGGTGTTGGCGAAGGCCTGGACGCGGCCGGTGCCCCACACCGCGATCGTGCCCTGCCCCGACTGAAACAGCTCAGTCATCTTGCCCGGCGACGGCTCGTAGACCAGCACGTTGGGATTGATGTCGGCCTTCATCACCTTGAAGCCGGGGTCGATGCTCTTCTCGCCGCCGCCGTTCAGCCGCGCGAACATCATCAGCGTGTATTGATCGGCGGGATGACGAGCTGCTTCTTGAACTTGGGATCCTTCAGCTCGTTCCACGAGGTCGGGGTGGCCCAGCCGCGTTCCTTGAACAGCTTGGTGTTGATCATGAAGCCGGTGCCGGTCTGACCGACCGCGACCGCCTTGTCGCCCTTGAACAGCGCGGCGGGATAGAGCTCGCTCTTATCCATGCCCTGGATGGTGCTGCAGAAGCCGAGCTGGATCGCCTGGTACATCACGCCATCGTCCATGATGGCGACGTCGATCACCTGGTTGCCCTTCTGGGCCTGCAGCTTGGCCAAGGTGTCGGTCGAGTTGCCCGCGACGTAGTCGATCTTGACGTTGTGCTTCTTCTCGAACTCCGGGAACACCTTCTCGCGCAGATGGCTGTCCCACACGCCGCCATAGGCCGCAACCGTGAGCTTGGATTGCGCCAAGGCGGGTCCCGCCAGCAGCACCAGCGCGGCGGCAACGACTGTTCTCAGCATCCCCATCTCCTTCAGGTCTCCGATAACGATAGCATGAAAGCGAGCTCGTGCTTGTTGTGGTGGAGGTGCAGGACCTGCGCGCCGGGAATGGCCGCGAACGCCGCGGCGGCCTCATGGTCGGTCTCGCCCTGGAATTTGATCGTGCAGATAAAATTCCTGACCAGTCCCGACGCCCGCCAGCGCTCGACCAGCCGCAGCAGGCGGGCGGGATAGCAGGCGATGTCGGAGAACAGCCAGTCGACCGGACCGACGCTCTGCGGGTCGAGGGCAAAGGCGCTTTCGCCGCGCCACTGCACGCCGGGCATGGCTGCGATCCGCGGGTCGAGCGGCGCCTTGTCGACGGCGACGACCTCGGCGCCAAGCCTGGCCAGCACCCAGCTCCAGCCGCCGGGCGAGGCGCCGAGATCGAGGCAGCGCTGCCCCGGCTGCGGCCAGCGCCGCGTCAGCACCAGCGCCTCCCACAGCTTGAGATAGGCACGGTTGGGCGGGCCGGCCTTGTCCTCGACGAACGCGACCTCGCCATTGGGAAAGGGCGACCGGCAATGCGCCGCCGCCAGCAGCCGGTCCGGCGCCAGCAGGGTCCACGAGCCGAGCGGCGCGCTGGGCGCCGCCGCCGGAAAGACGATCGGCTTGGCCGAGACGTGCGGCAGTCGCTCCTGGATCAGGGCGGCGCGGCGGTGATGGAGCGGCGCATACATCGCCCAATTGCGCTGGATATCGCGCAGCGCTTTCGCGGCGCTGCCGATCGAGGCGACCGGCCACTCGATACAGTCATGCCAGATGTTGGCCGCCCAGGCGGCCGGCACGGCCTGCTCGGCGATCAGCAGCCGGCCGTGCCGCGCCTGCACCGCGACGCCGGCGCGCCGCAGCTCCTCCTCAAGTTGCGGCTCGAAGCCGTCAGGCGCCAGATAGGCCGTAGGCATCCAGGACCTTCAGATGCCGTTCCTTCGTCGCGTCGTCCAGGAAGGCGGCGCGGAAGCCATTGCGCGCCACGGTCATCATCTCCTCGCGGCCGAGCGACAGCGCGGCGAGGTTCTCGTTGATGTAGCCGCCGAAATAGGCCGGATCGTCGGAATTGATCGTCGCCACCAGGCCGGCCCGCAGCATGCGGCGCAGCGGATGATCCTCGAGGTCCGGCACCACGCAGAGCCGCAGGTTGGACAGCGGGCAGACGGTGAGCGGCACCTGTTCGCGGGCAAGCCGCAGGATCAGCTCGGCATCGTCGAGGGCGCGGTTGCCGTGATCGATGCGCTCGACCTTCAACAGATCGAGCGCCTCGCGAACGTACTCGGCTGGACCCTCCTCGCCGGCATGGGCGACGGCATGCAGGCCGAGCCCGCGGGCGCGGGCGAAGACGCGCTCGAACTTGGACGGCGGATGGCCCTTCTCCGACGAATCGAGGCCGACGCCGATGAACCGGTCGCGCCACGGCAGCGCCGCGTCGAGCGTGCGCTCTGCATCGGCCTCGTCGAGGTGGCGTAGGAAGCACAGGATCAGCGCCGACGTGACACCGAACTGGCGCTCGGCGTCGGCCTGGGCGCGCGACAGGCCGTCGATCACCGTCTTGAAGCCGACGCCGCGGCCGGTATGGCCCTGCGGGTCGAAGAAGATCTCGGCGTGGCGCACGTTCTGCGCCGCCGCTTTGCGGAAGTAGGCCATCGCGAGATCGTGGAAGTCCTGCTCGTGCAAGAGCACGCGCATGCCCTCGTAATAGAGGTCGAGGAAGTCCTGCAGGTTGGCGAAACGATAGGCCGCACGCAGCGCCTCGATCGAGCCGAAGCGCAGCTCGAGGCTGCCTTCGATGTGAATGTGCAGCTCGGCCTTGGGCAGGCCGGCGATGAAGCGCCCAGCATCGTCCATGGCGGCAACCTAACCCCGACGCGGGCGTTCGGTGCAAGGGGCTTCAACCAAGAGGTCGACGATGCCCAAGGAATCGATGGCCCAGCGCAAGACCGCAGGCCGCGTCATGCACGAGTGGAAGCACGGCGAGCTGAAGAGCGGGCCGGGCGGCAAGGCCGGCAAGGTCAAGAGCCGCAAGCAGGCGATCGCCATCGCGCTCAAGGAAGCCGGCGCCTCGAAGGCCGGCGCCTCGAAGGTCGAGAGCCCGAAGAAGAACAAGCGCAATCTCGCCAGGAGCAAACGCAAGGAAGCGACCGGCAAGACCTACCAGCAAGAGCGCGAGGGCAAGAGCCATGTCGGCGCAAGCGGCCGCCGCGAATCGAGCCGCGCGGCCGGCGGCAAGAACGCCAAGGCCGCGACCCGCCGCACGCCCAAGCAGCGCGCCGCGGCCCGCAAGAACATCCGCAAGGCCCAGGCCACTCGCCGGCGGCGCGCGGCGTGAGATGACCCGCCGCATCGTCAACCTCGCCGACGTGCCGTTGCAGGAGTCGGGCAACGGCAAGAGCTTCCAGGCCAGGATCGGCCGCGCCGGCCCGCTCCTCGGCCTGTCGGCGCTGGGCTGCACCGTGACGGTCGTGCCGCCGGGCAAGCGCGCCTGGCCGTTCCATCGCCATCATGTCGGGACGGAGCTGTTCTACATCCTGTCCGGCAGCGGCGAGGTCCGGCTCGACCGCGAGACCCGGCCGATCCGCGCCGGCGACCTGATCGGCAACCCGCCGGGCGCCGAGGCGCACCAGATCATCAATACCGGCACCGAGGAGCTGCGCTATCTGGCGATCTCCGACATCGGCTCGGTCGACATCATCGACTACCCCGACAGCGGCAAGATCGGCGCGGCGGCCGGCATCAAGAACGCCGATTTCAAGACCGCCACCATCGCCAAGATGGGCCGCGTCGAGGACGCCGACTATTTCGACGGCGAGGAGCCGCCGAAGGACGCATGACTCTGGCTGCGCGGCCGCGCTAACCTCCCGGCAACACGGAGGTGCGTAAATGGCGAAGTTCGGCATCGGCGATTCGGTCCGCAGGCTCGAGGACCCGCGGCTCCTGACCGGCGGCGGGCGCTATACCGACGACACCAAACTCTCCGCCCCGGCGGCGCGCGCCTATGTCCTGCGCTCGCCGCATGCCCATGCCGACATCAGGAAGATCGACACGGCGGCCGCCCGGAAGGCGCCCGGCGTGCTGGCGGTCTTCACCGGCGCCGACGTCGAGAAGGAGGGCTTCGGCGACGTGCCCTGCCTGGTGCCGCTCGACAATCGCGACGGCACGCCGCGCGCCGACACCAGCCGGCCGATGCTGGCCAAGGGCCGGGTGCGCCATGTCGGCGATCCGGTGGCGCTCGTGGTGGCCGAGACGCTCGACCAGGCCAAGGAC
>VBAF01000303.1 GCA_005884705.1 Alphaproteobacteria bacterium | reverse complement strand
CGGCCGGCGCGTGCCCAACGGCAGCAGCCATCCCACCATCATCAACCAATTCAACGACGAGCTCGGCACGATCAGTCAGCAGGCGCAGGCGGCGGGGATGAAAGGCTTTGAGAAGCCGACGGTGCCCTCGGCCTGCACCTACGGCCAGTACACGCTGCGCTGCATCGTCTTCAATGCGCAGGGCAACTCGGCCACCGGCCGGATCTACGGAAAGTTCCTGCTGATCGGCTATCGCGAGCACTTCGTGAAGATCATCGTGCGCTGGAACCAGACCAGCGGCCAGACCGTCGCCGACGCCGACAAGGTCCTGAACGCCTTCGTGCCGGCGTTGCTTCACTGAACAATTTGCAGTTTCACCGTCCCAGGCGTCCCAGACCGTCCCACGAGGGGGGTGGGCTGGAATTCTGGGACGCAAGGCTAAAACCCTTGTGCCATCGACATCCACACCGTCCCAGGCGATGTGGGACGCAGGCCGGCATAGCGGGACGGTGATCGCTACAGCACCATCTGCGTCTGGGTGACCACCGCCACGAGCTTGCCCTCGGAGGTGGTGATGCGGGTGGTCCAGACCTGGGTGCGCCGGCCGCGATGGATCGGCGTGGTCTCGCCGATCACGGTCGCGCCGACCGGCGCCGGCCCGACGAAGTTGGTCTTGCTCTCGATCGTCGTGGTGCCCTTGCCCTCGGCCAGGTTGAGCACCGTGGCGGCGGCGCCGAGCGTGTCGGCGAAGGCCATCACGGCGCCGCCGTGCAGGATGTCGGGCCGCGTGCAGAGCTCGGGCTTGACCACCATCTCCGCCTTCACGCCGGTCTCGCTCGCGGCCACGAACTTCAGTCCCAGCAGCTTGGCGAAGGGCAGCGGGTGGTCGTTGAGGAA
This sequence comes from Alphaproteobacteria bacterium, assembly GCA_005884705.1. Lineage (GTDB taxonomy): Bacteria > Pseudomonadota > Alphaproteobacteria > Reyranellales > Reyranellaceae > Reyranella. The sequence continues at coordinate 2,585 of VBAF01000303.1, read as the reverse complement.
CTGAAGCTTGTCCATGGTCGTCTCCGGTTCAGGCGGCGGTTAGCCGGCGCAGGCCGAGATACTCCAGAACGGCGATGTCGGCCACGATCAGCGCCACCACGACGATGCCCGCGATGCCGATGCCGGTCCACGCCGCCGGCAGCAGCAGCACCAGCACGCTGGCTACGACCCAGGCGATGTCGGCGATGAAGATCACGCGCGCCAGGCCCCGCGGCAGGGTCTCGCGCGAGGCGGCCCAGCCGCACAGCGCCCCGAACAGCACGACGCCCAGGCCCAGCAGCTCGAACACGATGGCGAGGTCGAGACCCGCCACCGAGAGCGGCTCGTGCGTCGCCCAGCCGGCGAACGGCGTGGCGCAGGCCACCAGCACGGCCCCTGAGATCACGGAAAAGACGGCGTTGCCCCACAGGGTGCGCCGCAACAGACGGTCGGATGCGTTCATGACGTCCTCCTTCGGATGGTTCGGACGCGGCAAGATTTCGCCCCACAACGCCCCTCCGGCAATTACGGGGGAGGTAATCGCGGCACCTGCGGGCGGTGCTAACCTTAAGGCCATGTCGATCATCCAACCCACTCCCCAGCCCGATCTGTTCGGCCCCATGCTGCGCGCCTGGCGCCGCCGCCGCGGCGCCAGCCAGCTCGCGCTGGCGCTGCAGTCCGGCGTGTCGCAGCGCCATGTCAGCTTCCTCGAATCCGGCCGGGCCCGGCCGAGCCGCGAGATGGTGGTGCAGCTCACCTCCGCGCTCGACGTCCCGCTACGCCAGCGGAACTCCATGCTGCTCGCCGCGGGCTTCGCGCCGGTCTATCGCGAGAGCAATCTCGCCGCTCCCGAACTGGCACCGGTGCGCCAGGCGATCGAGCGCATGCTGAAGCAGCAGGAGCCCTATCCGGCGATCGTCGTCGACCGGCTGTGGAACCTGCAGCAGGCCAACGACGCGGCCAACGCCTTCACCCTCTTTCTGTTCGAGGGGCCGCCGCCCGCCCCGCCGCCGGGCAAGGGTCCGAACATCCTGCGCTGGCTGCTCGACCCCAAGGCGCTGCGCCCCAAGATCGCCAACTGGGAAGAGGTCGCGCGCAATCTGGTCTCGACCACCTACGCCGAGATCCTGGCCGACGGCGGCGAGCCCAAGGCGCTCGCCTTCATCGAGGAGGTGATGGCCTATCCCGACGTGCCGGCCTCGTTCCGCAAGCTGCGCTTCGAGGACCGGCCGCAGCCGGTGCTGACGCTGGACTACATCGTGAGCGGCCGGTCGCTGTCGGTCTTCACCACCATCGCCACGCTCGGCACGCCGCAGGACGTGACCCTGCAGGAAGTCCGCGTTGAGTGCTTCTTCCCGGCCGACGACCGCAGCGACGCGCTGTTCCGCAGCCTCGCGGCCAAGCGTTAACCCAGGTCGTCGACGTCGTTGCGCAGCTTCTGGCCGGTGCGGAAGCGCGCCAGGTTGTCGAGGAAGATGCCGAAGATCGCCTCGTTCTGGCCGAGCGAATGGCTGGCCGTGTGCGGCGAGATCAGCACGTTGGGCATGTCCCAAAGCGGCGAGGCCCGATCGAGCGGCTCGCGCTCGAACACGTCGAGATAGGCGCCGGCGAGATGGCCGCTGGCCAGCGCCGCGATCACATCCTGCTCGACCGCGATCTCGCCGCGCGAGACGTTGATGAGATGCGCGCCCTTGGGCAGGGCGGCGAACGCTGCCGCATTGGCAATGCCGCGGGTCAGGGGCGAGGCGGGACAGCACAGGATCAGCCAGTCGACTTGCGGCAGCACACTCGTCAGCTCGCCATAGGCGATCGTCCGGTCGCAGGCCGGCACCGGCTCGGCGCTGCGGCGCACGCCGATGGTGCGCAGGCCGAGCGTCTTGAGGAGCCTCGCGATGTTGCGGCCGATCGGGCCCATGCCGACGATCGCCGCGCACTGGCCGGCGAGATCTCGCGGCGAGCGCTCGCCGAGCCGCGGCTCCCAGGCATGGCGGCGCTGCGCGTCGGCCAGCAGGGGGAAGCGCCGGTTGATCGCGATCAGCGCGCCCAGGACGCTGTGCGACACGGTGACGGCCGTGGCGCCGGAGGCCGTCGTCACCTTGACGCCGCGCGCCCTGAGCTCGCGATAGATCGGCCGCTCGGCGCCGGCCGGATGGATCTGCAGCCATCTGAGCCCGGGTGCCCGGCGAACCACCGCGTCGAAGCCGACCAGCTCCGGCGTCGGATTGTTCTTGCTCGAGCTGCCGGTGACCTCGCGGGTCATGAAGGCGATGTCGGCATCGCAGGCAGCATCGGCTGCAAACGCCTCCTCGGCGGTCACGACGGCCAATTCGCCGGCCGGCAGCGCGGCCTTGATGCGCTCGCCCCAGGTACGCAGGGCGAAAGCGGAAAGCAGCAACCTCATGCCCGCGTTTCTATCAGCGCCAGCAATCCTTTCACAATGTCGAGCGGTGGCGGCGGGCAGCCCCGGATGTGCAGATCGACCGGCAGGATGCCGCTCAACGGCCCGACCACGGCGGGAGAGCCCGCGAACACGCCGCAATCGGCAGCACAGTCGCCGAGTGCCACCACCCATTTGGGGTCAGGCGTGGCAACATAGGCGCGCAGCA
>VBAF01000302.1:6264-6622 GCA_005884705.1 Alphaproteobacteria bacterium | reverse complement strand
CTCGCGCAAAGTAACAAATTGCCACAACACTAGCCGGCCCACATGCGGCAGCGCGTCGTGGGCCAGCTCGACCCGCTTCGCAGCAAGCTCCGGCTGCCGTACAAAAACACCAGTGAAATCGCTCCCCGGGCGCGCAATGCTCGAGACATAGCCCATGCGGACGGGATCGTAGTCCATCGCAATGAAGACAATGGGGATGCGTCCGGCGGCCGCGACCTGGGCTGCCAGCAACGAGATGTCGTTGCCCGTGGTGAACAACATGTTGGCACCGCGTCGGACAGCGCGCGCGAACCCGTCTGACAGTAGATGCGGCATCAGACCGCCATTAAAATCGACTTCAAGGTTCTGGCCCTCGATG
>VBAF01000302.1:0-6111 GCA_005884705.1 Alphaproteobacteria bacterium | reverse complement strand
ACCGCCGCTGCCGTTGAGGCAAGGAGACTACGTCGTTTCATCCGGGAAGCCTATCACGCAGGCGGCGAGGCTCAACCGAAGCACGGATCATGGCGATGACCGCTCATGGCCCCTTTTAACAAGTGGCGCCAGACACGACCGACGTCCGCTTAGAGTCCAGGAGCAGACTCATTTGCTTGGGTCCGTCTAAGCCAGCTTATGAGTTCACGGCCTAGTCCAGCTTCACTCCCGTGCGCTGGATGAAGTCCTGCCAGCGCTTCACCTCGGCGCGGATCGTCGTCATGAACGCGTCGGACGAGCCGCCCACGGCGATCACGCCGTCGGCCGCCAGCCGGTCGCGCACCTCGGGGCTCTTCAGCACCGCGTCGAGCTCGGCGTTCAGGCGCCGCACAATCTCCGGCGGAATGCCCCTGGGCCCGATCATTCCGTGCCACAGGTTGAACTCGAGCGTCGGATAGCCCTGCTCGCCGTAGGTCGCGATGTCGGCGGCGGCGATCTTCTTGGTGATGGCGAGTGGCCGGACCTGCCCGCTCTTGATGTAGGGCAGCATGGTCGTGGTGCCGCCGGTCAGGAACTGCAGGTTGCCGGCGATCAGGTCGTTCAGCGCCGGCGCCGTGCCGCGATAGGGCACGTGGGTCGCCTTGATGCCGGCGGCGTCGAGAAAGAACTCGATGCCGAGATGGACCAGCCCGCCCGGGCCGCTCGAGCCGAACGTGAGCTTGCCCGGCTCGCGTTGGGCCAGCGCCACGAACTCCTTCAATGTCTTGGCCGGCACCGAAGGATGGACACAAAGCACCGTCGGCTCGTCGGTGAATTGGCCGATCGCCACGATGTCGTTCAGCGAGTCGAACGAGGGCTTGTGCAGGATCGAGTTGATCGCGTAGCTGCCCGAGATGGTGAGATAGGTGTAGCCGTCGGGCGGCGACTTGATCGCGACCTCGGCGCCGAGATTGCCGCCGGCGCCCGGCTTGTTGTCGACCAGCATGGTCTGGCCGAGCCGCGCCGACAGCTTCTCGGCGACCAGCCGCGAGGTGAAATCCGAACCGCCGCCCGGCGCGAACGGCGCGACCAGCTTGATCGGCCGCGCGGGCCAGGCCTGGGCCGAGGCGCGGCCGGCGATGCCCAGCGCCGCGGTGCCGGCGAGTAGGCCGCGGCGATGGATCACCGGGGAGATCATGGTGCCGGCCAGGGCACGCGGATCTCCTGCAGCGGCACGTGCTGCTGGGCGGCGTGCATGTCGGTCTCGCCGATGCCGCCTTGAGGGCGCGGCCGCGGCAGGGTGATCTTGACCGCGTTGACCAGCTCGAAGAAGCCGAAGGTGATGATCGCCTGGGTCGGCACGTTGTAGAGCTCGGAGACCAGCTCCTTGGTGATCACGCCGCTCTGCTTGACCGCGTCGAAGTCCGCGCGGTTCTTGAACACGATATCGAGCGTGATCTCGAACGGCCCGGCATTCTTGCTGCGCACCACCTTGGCGATGTCGCGCAACGGAGTCGGCACGGTCTGCATCAGGCGATCTCCTCGACCTGGATCGGGAACAGTGCGGTCGGGCTGTCGACCTTCATCAGGTGATAGACGTTGAACTCGCAGGCCTGGCCGAGCGGGATTTCCAGCGGCGTGAACGGCGAGGCAAGGTTGCCCGCGGTGGCTATGCGGCCGGGATAGGGCGAATGCATCAGCGCGGTGCGCGCCTTGCCGCAGATCGCGGTCGCCAGCGACTGCGTTGCCGCCGCGACCTCGACGATGATGCAAAGCTCGTGCGCCGGTGTCTTCACCGGCTCGAGCTCGCCCATCACGCCGTTCTTGCCATAGAGGTGCGGGATGATGCGGTAGGTCTCCTCCGGCACCTCCTTGAAGTAGGCGCGGGTGGCGGCCAGCACTTTGGCGAGGATTTCGTCGATCTGGGCGATGAAGATCGGATCGCGCGTAATGCTTGCTGGGCTCGAAGCGGCTGCCCGACACGCGCACCCGCCGTTCGGTCACCTGCTCGTACTTGCAGTTCGACAGGTCGAGCGTGCCGCCGGGGCCGGCCAGCAGGAAGGGATGGGTCTTTTCGTAGAGCGTGTGGGCTGCGACCGAGGCCGTGGTGCAACGCTCGGCCGGATTGAGCGGCTCGATCTCGAAATGATCGCGCCGCAGCCAGCCCATGACGTTGCGGCCGACCGGCTCGGCGCACAGCGCGCCGCATTCCATGATCTTGCCCATGTGCCAGGCGAGCGCCGGATCGAAGCCGGCGCGGATCGCCATCGCCGCGGTCGGCGAGGGGTCGTAGGCGCGGCCGCTCACGATCACGTCGACGCCCTCGCTCTCGTCGAGCGCCTTGACGAACGGCTCGGCACCGATCTGCGCCACCACGACGGTCGCCGCTTCGATCTCGCGCGGGTCGAGCGGCGGCACCGGGCCGAGCGGCTCGATGCGGCCGGCCTTCAGCTCCTTCGAGATGTGGCCCTTGTCGATGTCCGAGTAGATCCTGGCGAGCTTCAGGCGCCAGCTGCGGCGCCCGGCGATCTCGGCGATGATGTCGCGGAAGGCGTCGACATGCAGGTTGGTGCCGTCGCCGCCGGCCGAAGAGATCAGCACCGGAATTTTGGTCGCCTGCTGCCCCTCGAGCAGGACCTCGATGTCCTTCACATAGGCCTCGCGGCTGCAGGTCATCTCGCCCAGCCCGAGCTTCTGCGGGCCGGAGTCGGTCGAACCCGAATCGATGGTGATGGCGTGCGGCTTGAGCGCCAGGCCCATCTTGAAGTGATCGACCGGGAAGCCGTAGCCCAGCATGCCCGACGGCGTCAGGATGCGGATTTCGTCGTTGCTGGCTACCGCCATGATTTCTCTCCCCAATTCGCGCCCGGCACGGCATTGACGCGACCGGAATGCCGGCGGTATACCATCGGCACAATGGATGGTCTAGTCCCCGACGCCAAGCTGTCGACGGTGGCCTATGGCGCCGTGCTGGACATGATCCTGCGGGGCGCTATCGCTCCGGGCGAACTGGTCACCGAGCGGCTGATCGCGACACGGCTCGGCATGTCGCGCACCCCGGTGCGCGAGGCGGTGCGGCGACTGGAGGGCGAGGGCACGCTCGAGCGCCAGCGCAGCGGGGCGCTGGTGGTGCGGCCCTATTCGATGGAGGAGTTCCTGCACGCGCTGGCGGTGCGCCGCCTGCTCGAAGGCGAGGCGGCGCGGCTGGCCGCGGGCAAGGTGCCAACCGACATCGTCGCCGCGGCGCGCGAACGGATCGAGCGGCTGCGGCGCGACGGCCTGGCCGAGTCGGCGCGCCAGGACGATCGCGACTTCCATTCGGCGATCGCCGAGGCCTCGGGCAACCCGGTGCTGGCGACGGCGATTTCCGATTTGCGCAAGCGCACGGCGATGTTCCGGTTGGGTCGCCTGCCCGAGCGCATCGACCAGGTGTGCGACGAGCACGCCGCCATCCTCGACGCGCTCGCCGGCGGCGATGGCGAGGCAGCGCGCGCGGCAATGCAAAGCCATATCGACAATGTCCGCGCCCATCTGCTGCAGCGCCTGACCGCACTCTGACTCGGGCGTGTACTCATAAATCCGGAATTGTCCGTTTTCGGGGGTTACGCGGACATCTGGCGACGATCCGGCATGTCGCCTTTTGACCCGTTTCGGACGTTGCGTGCAAAACCTCAACGTGGAAGGCTGTTGAGAGCGGGATGCCGAACTCCGCCCCAACGTACGGCTGCGGCAAGTGCGATGAGGAGTGGCAAGATGAGATTCGGCATCGCCTGGATGGGCGCGATCTTTGTCCTCTGCAATTTCACGGCATCGCATGCGGAAGGTGCACGCGAGAGCGATCCTGTCGCAGTTGCAAGATCGTTTTTCGGCGCGTGGGCGACAAGTAGCGTTGATGACCTAATGGCGTTTATGGCCAGCGACGCGTTGGTGGTGAGCAGCGGCGGATTGAGGCTTACCGGAGATGCGGGTTTGCGCCGAGCGTTTGGTGGTCTTAAGGGGTTGCAAAACCGTGAATATGAAGTGCGCCCGGACGGCGACAAGGTAGCTGCCCACGGGAAAACCTGGGGCTATGTCCCTTACGTTGAGTTGGACGTAGAGCCCGGCGAATGGGACAGCTCAATCGTCGTGAAAAACGGACGCATCGAGTATTTCGAGTGGTACTACACGCCGGAATTCAACACGCGTCTTGAGCGAGCTTGTCTCCAGAAACCGGACTACGTCATCGCGGGCAGGCGGTGCCTCGATTTCTTGGCGCAAGCCAAGGCACACACGGAAAGCGCGCGGCACAAATAATCTTGTGATGTCCGTTCTTTGCCCATAGCAGACATGCCTTCGTCGTACGCCAATGCCCGATCTTGCGGGCAAAGCGGACATTGCCTTGTCCCGCATCGGTAGGCTCTGTTTATGAGTACACGCCCTATTCGATGGTCTCGTCGGCGTCGAGCAGGACGCGTTGCGGGATCGCGAGGCCAAGCGCCTTCGCCGTCTTGAGGTTGACGATCGTCTCGTAGCGCGTCGCCTGCACGATCGGCAGGTCCGCCGGCTTCTCGCCCTTGAGGATGCGGCCGACATAGCGGCCCGCCTGCCGCCAGGTGTCGGCGAGGTTGCTGCCGTAGATGATGAGGCCGCCGGCCTCGGCAAAGTCTCGCGAGTCGTAGATCGTCGGAATGCGATAGTGGGCAGCCAGCCCGATCAGTTTGTCGCGGAACTTGAAGCCGAAGGTGGGATCGGTGCTGACCAGCACGCCGCCGATCTTGTCCTGCTCCATCGCCGCGAACGCCGCGTCGATCTCGGCATCGCTGACGGCCTTGAGGACATGCAGGCGCAGCCCCATGGCGCTCATCGCCGCCTGCGCATCCGTGACCTGGCTCTCCGCCAAGGTGCCGTTGGGATTGACCAGGATCGCGAGATCGGTCGCCTGGGGCGCAATCTCGTGCAGCAGCTGCAGCCGCTTGGCGGTCAGCGAGATGCCGATGAAGGTGGCGCCGGTGACGTTGCCGCCCGGCCGGCTGAGGCTCGCCACCAGGCCGTCGGCCACCGGATCGCCGCCATAGGCGAAGACGATCGGGATGGTCGTAGTCGCGGCCTTCGCCGCACGCGTCGGCACCGGGCCGCCGGCCGCGAAGAGGACGGCGACCTTGTGGCCGACCAGGTCGGCGGCCAGCGCCGGCAGGCGATCGAGCTGTCCTTCGGCCGAGCGCGCGACGATGGCGAGGTTGCGGCCCTCGACGAAGCCTTGATCGCCGAGGCCCTTGCGCACCGCGACCTGCGCCCATTCGGCCATGGTCGCCGAGCTGAGCAGGCCGATGGTCGCCGGTTGCTGGGCGCGCGTTGCCGACGGCACCGCGGCAATGCCCACGGCTGCTAAAAACGCCCGACGCCCCACCCTCATGGGATGCATCGTACCGGGCCACGGCCGGCCGGGCTATGCTGCCGGCATGGCGGAGCCCGCAATCCGCAAGATCATCCACGTCGACATGGACGCCTTCTACGCGTCGGTCGAGCAGCGCGACGACCCGTCGCTGCGCGGCCAGCCCGTGGCCGTGGGTGGCCGCCAGCGCGGCGTGGTGATGGCGGCGAGCTATGAGGCGCGCACCTTCGGGGTGCGCTCGGCGATGGCCTCGGTGACGGCCAAGCGGCTTTGTCCCGAGCTGGTGTTCGTGAAGCCGCACGTGTCGCGCCAGATCCGCGCGATCTTCCTCGACTACACGCCGCTGGTCGAGCCGCTGTCGCTCGACGAGGCCTATCTCGACGTGACGACCAACTTCCGCAACATCCCGCTCGCTTCCGACATCGCCCGCGAGATCCGCGCCCGCATCCTGGAGACTACCGGCCTCACCGCCTCCGCCGGCGTCTCCTATAACAAGTTCCTGGCCAAGCTCGCCTCGGACTACCGCAAGCCCAACGGCCAGACGGTGATCCCGCCGGAGAAGGGCCCGGCCTTCGTCGAGGGGCTCGATGTCGGCCGGTTCCACGGAGTCGGGCCGAAGACGGCCGAGAAGATGAACCGGCTCGGCATCTACACCGGCGCCGACCTCAAGGCGCAGAGCCTCGAGTTTCTCGAGCAGTATTTTGGCAGTTCCGGCGCCTACTATCATGCGATCGCCCGCGGCCACGACGACCGCCGCGTCG
>VBAF01000037.1 GCA_005884705.1 Alphaproteobacteria bacterium | reverse complement strand
CATCGGCGGTCATGGCGTGGCGATCGGCGGCGTGATCGTCGAGAGCGGCCGCTTCGACTGGGAGGGCTCGGGCAAATTCCCGACCCTGACCGAGCCCTACGCCGGCTATCACGGCATCGACTTTGCCGAGGAGTTCGGCCCGCACGCCTTCATCATGCGCGCCCGCAGCGAGGGCGTGCGCGATTTCGGCTGCTGCCTGGCGCCGCAGAATGCCTTCTACCTGCTGCAGGGGCTCGAGACGTTGCCGCTGCGCATCGCGCGCCATGTCGAGAACGCCCGCACGGTGATCGGCTTCCTCGAGAAGAATCCGGCGGTCGAGCGCATCGCCTCGCCCGAGCTGCCCGATCATCCCGACCATGCGCTGGCCAGGAAGCTGCTGCCCAAGGGCACCGGCTCGATCTTCTCCTTCGACATCAAGGGCGGGCGCGAGGCCGGCCGGCGCTTCATCGAGCGGCTCAAGCTGTTCTCGCATCTCGCCAATGTCGGCGACGCCAAGTCGCTGGTCATCCATCCCGCCTCGACGACGCACGCCCAGCTCGACGCCGCGGCGCTCGAGGCCGCCGGCATCGGCGAGGGCATGATCCGCCTGTCGGTCGGGCTCGAGGATGCCGACGACCTGCTCGACGATCTCGGTTCGGCGCTGCGCGCCTCGCAGAAGGCCTGACCATGAAGCTCAGCGTCGACGGCCATCCGGTGTTCGCTACCACCGGCGGGGCGCATTTCGATCCGGAAAAGCCGGCGGTGATCTTCCTGCATGGCGCGGGCTTCGACCGCACCGTCTGGCGCCTGCAGACCCGCTGGTTCGCCCATCACGGCCGCAGCGTGCTCGCGATCGATTTCCCGGCGCACGGCTGGTCGGACGGGCCGGCGCTCGACAGCATCGCCGCGATGGCCGATTGGACGGCGAAGCTGATCGACGCGACCGGCGTGAGGCAGGCCGCCCTGGTCGGCCATTCGATGGGGGCGCTGGTCGCCGTCGAGGCGGCGGCGCGCTATCCCGCCAAGGTCCGCGCGCTCGGCCTGTGCGGCGTGGCCTCGGAGATGCCGGTGCATCCCGAGATGCTCGACTCGGCCAAGGCCAACACGCTCAAGGTCCAGGAGCTGATGACCTTCTGGGGCATGGGCAATGCGCTGCACAAGGGCGGCATGGTCTCGCCCGGCCTGTGGCTGCGCCGCGAATCGCTGGCCGTGCTGGCCGGCAACAGGCCCGACGTGATCCACGCCGACCTCGCCGCCTGCAACGCCTACAAGGATGCGATCGCTCGCGCCGCCGCGGTCAGATGTCCGGCCGTGCTGGTGCTGGGCGACGGCGATCTCATGACGCCGCCGGCCAAGGGCAAGGCGCTGGCGGCGGCGATCCCCAATGCCAAGGCGGTGGTCATCCCCGAGTGCGGCCACTTCATGATGATCGAGCGCCCCGACGAGACGCTCGACGCGCTGAAGTCTTATGTGTGACCTCCGTGTCATCCTGAGCGCAGCGAAGGATCTCACGCCGGCAACGGAATCGTTGGTCGGACTGCTAGGTCCTTCGCTGCGCTCAGGACGACAGAGGCACACCGATGTCTGACCGCGTCGCTCTCATCACCGGCTCGACCTCCGGCATCGGCGCCGCGACCGCGCGCCGCCTGACCAAGGACGGCTACACCGTCGCCCTGCATTCGCGCCGCTCCGCCGAGATCGGGCAGAAGATGGCGGGCGAATTGCCGGGCGCCTCCTACCACCAGGCCGACCTCGCCGACGAGGCGGCGACGCGCGCGCTGGTCGCCTCGGTGCTGGACCGGCACGGCCGGCTCGACGTGCTGGTCAACAATGCCGGCGAATCGATCCGTATCCCGCACGCCGATCTCAGGGCCGCGACGCCGGCGGTGTGGCGGCGCATGCTCGACGTCAACCTGATCGCGCCGTTCCTGCTGATCACCGAAGCCGAGGCCGCGCTGCGCCAGGCCAAGGGCTGCGTGGTCAACATCGGCACCCATGCCGGCTATCGGCCCAAGGGCGCCTCGATCCCCTACGCGACGGCCAAGGCGGGCCTTCATCACGTGACGCGCCTGCTGGCGCTCGCGCTCGGTCCCGACATCCGGGTCAACGCCGTGGCGCCCGGCCTGGTCGAGACGCCGATGGGCGCCAATTGGCCCGAGGCGACCGAGCTGTGGAAGACCTGCGCGCCGATGCGCCGGCCCGCCAAACCGGAAGACATCGCCGACCTTGTGGCCGCGCTCTGTGCCAACCAGTACGTTACCGGCGAGATCGTGATCGCCGACGGTGGGCTCAACCTCACCTGAGGCCAACCAACGGAGGAAGCCATGAACGTGCAGACCCTGCCGCCCGGCTACAAGGTCGCTCCCTGGACGCCGCCCGAAAAGATCGACGGCAAGATGCTGGCCGACGCCTCGGCCAAGCTGATCGAGCTGTTGCGCATCCGCACCCAGCCGATCGGCATGCGGCTGTTCGAGGACCCGGCCGACATGGAGAAGATCCAGGGCGTGCGCAAGCCGACCGACGGCTTCAAGTTCACCATGTGCCAGATGGTGACCCAGTCGCGCTGGTACGGCTTCACGCTCGGCATCACCGTCGACAATACCCGCGGCGGCAATTGCGGCGGCGTGGTCGGCCTCAACCATCCGGGCGAGGGCTTCCTGTCGGGCGACCACATGAACGGCGTGTGGTTCGGCAACAAGGAGGCGTCGGCCGCGCACCAGGCGCAGATGCCGCGGGTGCCGGACGGCAAGTACAACGGCCTGGTCGTCTCGCCCTTGCGCTCGGCGCGACTCGATCCGCCCGATATCTGCCTGTTCTACGGCACGCCGGGCCAGATGATCTATTTCATCAACGGCCTGCAGTTCCACCGCTATCGCCGCTACGACTTCACCTGCACCGGCGAGAGCGCCTGCGCCGACTCCTGGGGCCGGGCGCTCGCCACCCGCCAGACCTCGCTGTCGCTGCCCTGCTATGCCGAGCGGCGCTATGGCGGCGTCGCCGACGACGAGCTGCTGATGGCCTGTCCGCCCGATGAGTTCCTGCGCGCCATCGACGGCATGGCGAATCTCGGCAAGAACGGCCTGCGCTATCCGTTCCCGCCCTATGGCGCGGCGATGGATCCGGCCTTCGGCATGGCCAAGAGCTACGGCTGACGTGCTCTTCGTCGTCGCCTGGCCACTTCTAAGTGAGGGCGACGAGTTGGCGCTGCGCCGCCTGCGGGCGCAATACCATCCGCGCGAGGCCGGGCTGATCGGCCCGCATTTCACCCTGGTGTTCGGCGCGCCGGCCGAGCGCGAGGCCGGGCTGCGCGCGGCGCTGGCGGCAATCGACCGCCGCCCGTTCTGGTTCCTGATCGAGCGCATCGCCCGGCACGATCTCTACCTCTACGCCCAGCCGTCGGACGGCGCGGCCGAGCTCACCGACCTCCACGACACGCTCAATAACCCGACGCCGGCCGGCGAGCCGTTCGAACCTCACATCACGCTCGGCCTGTTCGCGCAGGCCGCCGACGCCGAGCAGGTGGCGCGCATCGTCGAGCGCCAGCACCTGCCGATCCATGGCCGGGTCGAGGAGCTGGCGCTGCTCCAGCGTGCTGACGACCGCCTCGACACCCTGCTGACGGTGCGACTCGGCGCATGAGGCTGTTGCGCTGGACCGGCCTCGCGCTGCTGCTCGCAGTGGCGCTGTTGTTCGCTGTCGGCCGGCCGATCGCCTGGACCGAGGCGGCGCTGATCATCTGGGACATCGCTGCCGGCGGCCCGCCGACCCTGTGGCAGAAATTGACCGACCGTCCGAACGAATACCCGGCGCGTTGGGCCGACGGCGAGGGCGACGTCTACGCGCCCAACCGCGTGCGCGCCGCCATGGTGCTGGTGCCGGGAGCCGCGGTGCTGGGGCGCGACGAGCCACGCCTGCAGGCGCTCGCCCGCAGCTTCGCCCGCGCGGGCTTCGTCGTGCTGGTGCCGGAATTGCCCGAAGTGCGGCGGCTCGCGCTGTCGCGGCTCGATGCCGAGCGGGTCGCCTCGGCGCTGCGGCAGCTTCGCCAATGGCAGCCCGGCCAGCCGATCGGCGTCGCCGCGGTGTCCTATGCCGTCGCGCCCGCCATCATCGCGGCGCTGCAGGACGATCCGGCGTTCATCGTCGGCATCGGCGGCTACCACGATCTGGAAGCCGCGATCCGCTTCGCCACCACCGGCGCCTTCCGGCCGCTCGGCGATGCGCGCGAGTTCCGCGTCGCGCCCAGCGGTTACGGCCGCTGGGCCATCCTGCTCGCCAATGCCGGACGGCTCGACGATCCCGGCGACGCCCAGGCGCTGCAGGCGATCGCCCTGGCGCGCTTCCGCAATCCCGGCGCCGATGTCGGGCCGCTCGCCGCCAGGCTCGGGCCCGACGGCAAGGCGGTGCTGGCGCTGGTCGAGAACCGCGATCCCGATGCGGTCACGCGGTTGATCGGCGCCTTGCCCGAGCGGGTGCGGCGCGAGATCGATGGGCTGAACCTGGCACTCTACGATCTGTCGAAGCTGCGCGGCCATCTCATCCTGGTGCACGGCCGCGGCGATCCGCTGGTGCCTTACAGCGAGAGCCAGGCGCTTGCCGCCGCGGCGTCGAAGGCGCGCGTGTCGCTGTTCCTGGTCGACGAGCTCGGCCATGTCGACTTCAACGCCGTGACGGCGGCCAACGCCTGGACGATGTGGCGCGCCGTCGACGAATTGCTCGCCGAGCGGCGTTAGCGCTGGGAGCGCGGCACTCCAGTGCCGCTGATTTTTTCTTCGTCGCAAATAAAATCCCGACGCAGCGTTCGACGCGATTGCTGGGCAATACGCGGCATCAGCCCGAGCAACATCGGAATGCTGCCCTTCACGCAGGCTCATTATGGGCAATGGCTCGCGATTTTTGCCGCTGTTTCCGGGCCTCGAATCGCCGGCCATTGCCCAGAATAGGTCCTGCGGCGCGACGCTCTTATCCTGAACGCCGCAACATGTTCAGGAGGTTTCCATGTCCGATTCCGATTTTCGTCAGACCAACGGCCGCTTCGCCAAGGGCCATCCCGGTGGCCCGGGCCGGCCGCGCAATCCGCTCAGCACAGCGGCCGGCGAGCTCGACCGCCTGGGCGTCGAGGTGGCGCACGAGCTGATGCTCAACACCATCGAGCGCGCGCGGCGCGGCAACCTGCGGGCCACCGAATTGGTGCTGCAGCGCGTCTGGCCGGTGCGGCGCAACCGGCCGATCGAGCTCGACCCGCCGCCGGGCGACGGCCTGCCCAACCTGCTGAGCGAGCATGCGGCGCTCGCCCAGGCGATGATGAACGGCGACATCACCCCGCAGGACGCCCAGGCGGCGACGCGCGTGTTCAAGGCGCTGCAGGAGCAGATGCGGCGGGCCGATCACCAGAAGGCGGTCGCTCTGCCCGACAAATGGTGAAGTTCGGCAAAAACCGCGAAAACGGTAAAAACCGTCCGCGGGCTCTCGCGCCTCAGAAGGCGCTGCCGCCCGCCGGCGCGTCTGAACGCGCCTCAGCGCCAGAGCGGCGGCAGCGGCGGCAGCCGGACGTTGCCCGGCCGGCCGGCGATGCCGAACCGCGCCAGCGCCTCGCGGATCTCGCGCGGGGCACGGATCGCCGGCGCGCGGGCGTCGATGCCGGCCAGCCGCAGCACGCGGTCGACGACCTTCTGCCAGCGGTCGCTCTCGGCGGGAAAGCGGCGCACCCGGATCGGCTGGCCCTGGTCGATGCCGGCCTTGGCCTTGGCGATGTCGAGTGCGAGTTGCAGGCCGCCCAGCTCGTCGATCAGGCCGGCGGCCTTGGCATCGACGCCGCTGAAGACGCGGCCGCGCGCCGCCGCGTCGAGCTTGGCGGCGTCGAGCTTGCGCGCCTCGCCGACCTGACGGGTGAAGTCGGCGTAGATCACGTCGAGCACGCGGCTGATCGCCTGGCGCTGCGCGGCGTTGGGCGACTGGAAGGTCGAGTACATGCCGGCATTGGGCCCGGTGGCGAGGCGCTCGACCCGCACGCCCAGCGTCTCGAGCAGCTCCGAGGCGACCGGCCAGATGCCGAACACGCCGATCGAGCCGGTGATGGTGCCGGGCTGCGCCACGATCACGTCGGCGCGCACCGCCGCGAGATAGCCGCCGGAGGCGGCGACGTCGCCCATCGACACCACGACCGGCTTGCCGGCGCTGCGGGCGCGGGCCACGGCATCGGCCATTGCGCCGGCCGCCGGATAGGTGCCGCCGGGCGAATCGATGCGCAGCACGATCGCCTTGACCTCTTTGGCCCGCGCTGCTTGGTCGAGCGCGTCGACCACGTCCTCGGCGGTGGCCTGCGACTCGTCGTCGAGCAGGCCGCCGCTCTCGCCCGAGCCCGAGGTGATGGTGCCGACCGCGCGCACCAGCGCGATCACGTCGCCCTTCGGCCGCGGCCGCTTGTCGTCGTTGCCGTACTCCGACATCGTCACCAGCTCGCGGGTCGCGCCGGCGCGCTGCCAGACCTCGTCCATCGCGTCGGTACGGTAGCCGAGCTTGTCGACCAGCCCTTCCTTCTGGGCGCGCTCGGCCTCGAACGGCGCCGCGTCGATCAGCCCGCGCAGCTTGTCCGGCGGCAGCTTGCGCTCGCGCGCCACGTCGTCGAGGAACTGCGCGTAGAGCCCGTCGATCAGCCGCTGCAGGTTCTCGCGCGCCGGCGCGGTGAAGCCGGTCTCGGTGAAGGAATCGGGCGCGCTCTTGAACTCCCAGCGCTTGCCGCCCTCGACCTTGACGCCGAGCTTGTCGAGGCCGCTGCGCAGGAAGGGCGATTCGACCGCCAGCCCCATCACCGAGAAGCCGCCGCTCGGCTGCAGCCAGATCTGGTCGAGCGCCGAGGCGAGGTAGTAGTCGGCGAAGTGGTCGCCGCCGCCGCCCAGCCCCTCGGCGAAGCCGATCGCGAACTTGCCCTTGCCGCGGAAGCGAGCGATCGCCTGGCGCAGCTCCTGGACGCGGGCGAGGCCGGCATCGTCGTCGCCGATCTCGACATAGAGGCCGACCACGCGCGGATCGTCGGCCGCCTGCCACAACAGCTGCACCGTCTCGACGAGATCCTGGCGGTCGCGCCACAGGCCCTTCAGCAGGCCGCTCGAGCTGCGCTCGCTGGGCACCTGGCGCAGGTCGAGCGACAGCACGACGGGGTCGGGCAGCGACTTGGGGGCCAGCGGGCCGGTCGTCAGGAAGACGACGATGCCGGCGATCGACAGCACCGTCACCGTGCCGATGGTGGCCAGCAGGCCGACGATGAACCGTCGCATGGTTACTCCACTCTAGGATCGCACGAGATTGGGCCGAAACGACTTCACCGCGTCAAGCATGGCGCCGGCGCGCGCGTCGAGCCCATTGTCGCGCACCGCGATGGCCGCCGGCATGCCGCGGATCGGCCGCAGGCTGTCGTCGAGGCTCCACTGAGAGAGCCTGAGGTTCGCCGCGACGAAGACTTCGGGGACGAGGCCGAGCTGCAGCGTCGGACGCACGCCCAGCCGGCGCACCCGCGCCCATTCGATTTCATCCCAGGTGAAGCGGCGGTTCCGGCCAAATCCCAGGGTGATGCCGTCGTGGTCGATGACGACCTGCGGCGCACGGTTGCCGAAACGGTTGAATCCGACCCAGGCATAGAAAGCCATGGCGCAGATCAGCAGCAGGTAGAGAACCGAGCGCGTGTCGCCGAGGCCGAATGCCATGCCCTCAGCCGAGCTGCGCGCCAGGTGCAGGACGGCGACCACCGCCATCCCGAGCGCGGCGACCGCCATGCTCATGTTGTGCAAGCGGCCGTAGCGCGCCTGCATCAAGCGCATTGCGCGCGATGGCGCAGCAGATGATCGGCCAGCACGCAGGCTACCATCGCCTCGGCCACCGGCGTGGCGCGGATGCCGACGCACGGGTCGTGGCGGCCCTTGGTGCGCAGTTCGACCTCGTTGCCGAAGCGGTCGATGCTGCGCACCGGATGGAGGATCGAGCTGGTCGGCTTCACCACCAGGCGACAGACGATCTCCTGGCCGGTCGAGATGCCGCCCAGGATTCCGCCGGCATGGTTGGCGAGGAAGACCGGCGCGCCATCTTTCATGCGCATCTCGTCGGCGTTCTGCTCGCCGCTCATCGCCGCCACCGCAAAGCCGTCGCCGATCTCGACGCCCTTCACGGCGTTGATGCTCATCAGGCCCTTGGCGAGATCGGCATCGAGCTTGTCGTAGACCGGGTCGCCCAGCCCGACCGGCACGCCGGAGGCGACGACCTCGATCACCGCGCCGACCGAGCTGCCGCGCTTGCGCACCTCGTCGAGATAGCCCTCCCAGATCTGCGCCGCCTGGCGGTCGGGGCACCAGAAGGGATTGTCGCCGGTGGCGTCCCAGTCCCAGTGGGCGCGCTCGATCTGCTGGGCGCCGAGCTGCACCACCGCGCCGCGCACCTTGACGCCATCACCGAGGATCTTGCGGGCGATCGCGCCGGCGGCGACGCGCACCGCCGTCTCGCGCGCCGACTGCCGGCCGCCGCCGCGATAGTCGCGCACGCCGTATTTCTTGAAGTAGGTGTAGTCGGCGTGGCTCGGGCGGAACTGGTCCTTGATCTCGCCGTAGTCGCGGCTGCGCTGGTCGACGTTGTCGATGTGCAGCGCGATCGGCGTGCCGGTGGTGACGCCCTCGAACACGCCGGACAGGATCTTGACCGTGTCCGGCTCCTGGCGCTGGGTGACGAAGCGCGACTGGCCGGGCCGGCGCTTGTCCAGCCACACCTGGATGTCGGCTTCGCTCAGCGGGATGCGCGGCGGCGCGCCGTCGACCACGCAGCCGATCGCCGGCCCGTGGCTCTCGCCCCAGCTGGTGAACTTGAAAAGGGTGCCGAAACTATTGCCGGCCATGACCGGCCTCCGACCCTACTCGCCTTCGAAGTTGCCGAGCAATTCGGCGATCTGCTTCGCGGACGAGGTCTTGACCATGCCGACGATGTGGTAGCCGGCGTCGACGTGCAGCACTTCACCGGTCACGCCGGTGCCGAGGTCGGACAAAAGGTAGAGGCCGGCGTTGCCGACTTCCTTCGGTTCGACGTTGCGCTTGAGCGGCGAGTTGAGCTCGTTCCACTTCAGGATGTAGCGGCTGTCGCCGATGCCGGCGAAGGCCAGCGTCTTGATCGGGCCGGCCGAGATGGCGTTGACCCGGATCGCCTGCTCGCCGAGGTCGGCGGCGAGATAGCGCACGCTCGCCTCGAGCGCCGCCTTGGCGACGCCCATGACGTTGTAGTGCGGGATCACCCGCTCGGCGCCGTAGTAGGTGAGGGTGAGCAGGCTGCCGCCGTTCTTCATCAGCGGCACGGCGCGTTGCGCCACCGCGGTGAAGGAGTAGCAGCTCACGTTCATGGTCAGGGCGAAGTTGTCGGCCGTGGTGTCGATGTATTTGCCCTTGAGCTGGTCCTTGTTGGAGAAGGCGATGGCGTGGACCAGGAAGTCCAGCGTTCCCCACTTCTTCTCGACCTCGGCGAAGGCGGCATCGATGCTCGCCGGATCGGTGACGTCGCACGGCATGACGATTTCGCTGCCGATACCGCTGGCCAGCGGCCGCACCCGCTTTTCCAGCGCTTCGCCCTGGAAGGTGAAGGCCAGTTTGGCGCCGGCGTCATGGCAGGTCTTGGAGATCGCCCAGGCGATCGAGCGCTCATTGGCGACGCCCATGATCAGGCCCTTCTTACCGGCCATCAGTTGTGCGGCAGCTGTCATGGGGCTGTTCTTACCGGGGTGGAGCCAGCGGGACAAGATGGCGGTGGTAGAAGCCGGTGCACCCCTGCATATTGTGGTCATGATCAAAGAGGCAGCGGACCCGCTGGTGCTCTTCGGCGAGTGGTATGGCGAGGCCGAGAGGACGGAGCCGAACGATCCCTCGGCGCTGGCGCTCGCCACCGTCGGACCCGACGGCATGCCCTCGCTGCGCATGGTGCTCTTGAAGGGCTTCGACGCGCAGGGCTTCGTCTTCTACACCAACCACGAAAGCCGCAAGGGCCTGCATCTGACGGTGCATCCCAAGGCGGCCATGCTGTTCCACTGGAAGTCGCTGCGCCGGCAGGTGCGGCTGGAAGGCCCGGTGACGCAGACCACCGCGGCGGAGGCCGACGCCTATTTCGACACCCGCGCCCGCGGCAGCCAGATCGGCGCCTGGGCATCGGACCAGTCGCGGCCGCTGGAGAGCCGGTTCGCGCTCGAGAAGCGGGTCGCCGAGTTCGGCGCCCGCCATCTGGTCGGCAAGGTGCCGCGGCCGGCGCACTGGTCGGGCTTCCGCCTGCAGCCGCTGCTGATCGAGTTCTGGCAGGATCAACCGTTCCGTTTGCACGACCGCCTGGAGTACAGCCGTCCGTCGGCGGCAGCGCCATGGTCGACACGAACCCTGTACCCCTGAGCGCGGCGCCGGCGGCGACGCCGCGCCTGATGCGCTGGGCCAGCATCGCCTCGATGTCGGTGGCGACCGTGCTGATCGTCGCCAAGACCGCGGCCTGGCTGGTGACCGATTCGGTCAGCATGCTGTCGTCGCTGATCGATTCGGCGCTCGATCTGGTGAGCTCGCTGATCACCTTCCTGGCGATCCGGCTGGCGCTCACGCCGGCCGACGAGGATCACCGCTTCGGCCACGGCAAGGCCGAGGCGCTGGCCGGCGTGGCGCAGGCGGGCTTCATCGCCGCCTCGGCCGGCGGCCTGCTGCTGACGGTGGTCGACCGCTTTCTCCATCCGCGTCCGGTGCAGCAGGAGTTCGTCGGCGCGCTGGTGAGCGCCTTCGCTGTCGTGCTGACGCTGGCGCTGATGCTGTTCCAGAACCATGTGGTGCGACGCACCGGCTCGCTGGCGATCACCGCCGACCGCGCGCACTACACCACTGACTTCGTCAACAACATCGCCGTCGGCATCGGCATCTGGCTGTCGAGCCGGCTCGGCGAGCCGCTGATCGACCTTGCGGTGGCAGTCGGCGTTGCGCTCTATCTCGGAGTCGGTGCCTGGTCGATCGGCCGCCATTCGATCGACGTGCTGATGGACCGCGAGCTGCCGAACGAGGATCGCCAGAAGATCCTCGACATCGTGCGGCGCCATCCCGGCGTGCGCAGCGTGCACGACCTGCGCACCCGCTCGTCGGGCCTGCACCAGTTCATCCAGCTCCACCTCGTGCTGCACCCCACCATGTCGCTCGGCCGCGCCCATGTGATCAGCGATTCGGTCGAGGCGACGATCGGCGAGGCCTTCCCGCAGGCCGAGGTGATCGTCCACATCGACCCGTGGAACGACGAACAGCCGCCCGCGGCATGAAACCGGCCTTCGTCGTCGAAGACCAGTCGGCGGTGATCGCCGCGCTCGAGGAGCGCTTGGCACCAGCCAAGCGCATTGACACGCATGGCGCCGTCGTCTTCCTGTCGGGCGATCGCGCCTACAAGCTCAAGCGCGCGGTCAAGTTCCCCTACATGGACTTCTCGACCGCCGAGCGGCGCCGCGCGATGTGCGAGTCCGAGGTCGACATCAACCGACGCCTCGCACCCGAGATCTATCTCGGCGTCGAGCCGGTGCGCGCCGGGTCGGCAACCGACTGGGTCGTGGTGATGCGCCGCTTCGACGAGGACGGCCTGCTCGACCGCCGGGCCGAACGTGGCCAGCTCACGCCGGCGCTGATGGCCGCGCTCGGCGCGCGCATCGCGCGCTATCACGACGGGCTGGCGCCAATCCGCGACGGCTTCGGCCGGCCCGACGACTACCGCCATTCGGTCGCCGCCGACATCCGCCAGATGCGCGAGCAGGGCGAGCGGCTCGATCCGGCGGCGAGCGAGGCGCTGGCCGAGGCGATGCCGCGGGCGCTCGAGCCGTTCATCGATCTGGTGGCGCGTCGCGTCGAAGCCGGCGCGATCCGCCGCTGCCACGGCGACCTGCACCTGCGCAACATCGTGCTGATCGACGGCAACCCGGTGCCGTTCGACGCGATCGAGTTTTCCGAGCGCATCGCCAACATCGACGTGCTCTACGACCTCTCCTTCGCGCTGATGGATTTGTGCGAGCGCGGGCTGCGGCCGCTCGCCAACCGGCTGCTCAACGAATGGCTGTGGCGCATCGCCGAGCTGCCCTCGCCGCATCACGAGGCGCTGGCGCTGCTGCCGATGTTCCTGTCGCGGCGCGCCTCGATCCGCGCCTTCGTCGACGCCTCGATCGCTGCGGTCGGCGGTGGCGACACGACGCGCGCCCGCGATTACCAGCGCGTGGCGCTCGGCTTCCTGCAGCCGGCGCCGCCCAGCCTGCTGGCGATCGGCGGCCTGTCGGGCAGCGGCAAGACGACGACGGCGCTGCAGCGGGCACCGGCGATCGGTCGCGCCCCCGGTGCCGTCGTGGTGCGCAGCGACGTCGAG
>VBAF01000326.1 GCA_005884705.1 Alphaproteobacteria bacterium | reverse complement strand
ATCCGCGGGTCGATGTGCTGTTCGGCGGCCCGGTCGAAACCTTCGCCGCCGGCATCAAGGAAGGCATCTTCGAGCCGTACAAGTCGCCGTCCTTCGCCAAACTGCCGGCGCGCTTCAAGCAGGCCGACGGTCAGTGGACGGCGATTGCCGACGATCCGCTGGTGTTCATGACCAACGCCGCCTTCCTGAAGGCCAACAACCTGAAGCCGCCGGCCTCGTGGGACGACCTGCTCAATCCCGCCTACAAGAACATGCTGCAGATGGCCGATGCACGGACGTCGGGGACCGCCGTGACGCGCATCTTCTCGGTGCTCGAGGTCAACAAGCGCGACGAGGAGAAGGCCTTCGCCTACCTCAAGAAGCTGCGCCAGAACGTGCAGGTCTATACCAAGAGCGGCGGCGGCGGGACCTTGCCGGTCGGGCTGGGCCAGGCCGGCGGCGGCATCTTCTTCATCGTCGACGCGCGGATTGTTCTTCTCGGCGATCACGCGGGCCAGCGCCTCGCCCGAGGAGAAGCGGATGAAATTCACCTTGATGCCGGTCGCCTTCTCGAACTCCTGGAACATCGGCCGGGCGTAGTTCTCGGGCCAGATCGTGTAGACGTTCAGCGGGTCCGCCGCCTGCGCGGTCAAGGGGCCGGCCAGCCATGTCAGCAAGCCGGCAGCGGCAAGGCGAAGCATCTTCATCTGTTTCCCCCGATGTCTTTGGTTTTCTTACGCAGACCTTAGCGCATGCACGCCATGGGCGGCCAGCCAACGCGACCGCGCCGCATCAAACAGGTCATCGAGGCAAGGCGGATCGGCGCCGAATGATCTTCTGGATTGCCTCGTCCAGCGCCGACAGGAAGCGCGAACGGTCGCGCTGGGCCATCGGCTTGGGCCCGCCGGTGACCTCGCCCATGGCGCGCAGGTTCGACAGCAGCTCGCGATTGGCCATCGCCATGCCGATCGAGGCCGTGGTGAACGGAATGCCGGTGTTGCCGATCACCGACGCGCCGGCCTTGAGGCTGCGGTCGGCGAGCGGGATGTCGGCGGTGACGACGATGTCGTCTGGCCCGACCCGCTCGGCGATCCAGTTGTCGGCCGCGTCGAAGCCGTCGCTCACCACGACCCGCTCGATCCGCGGGTCGCGCGGCACGTTGATGTAGGAGTTGGCGACGACGAAGACCTCGAGCCCGTAGCGCCCGGCGACGCGGTAGATCTCGGCCTTCACCGGGCAGGCGTCGGCATCGACGTAGATCGCCGTCAGGACAACACCGCGACCTTCTTGCGCTCGATCAGCTTGAAGTCGATGGCGGCGCCGAGCCCCGGGCCGTTGGGCACGTGCACCAGCCCGTCGCGGCCGACCACGATGTCCTGCTCCAGCCCGTACTTCTGCGCGCCGTCGGGCAACAGCACCTCGAACAGCTCCGTATTGCGGATCGCCATGATCACGTGCAGGTTGGCGACGTTGTTGAGCGAGTTGCCGCCGTGATGGACCTCGTAGCTCATGCGGAACGCCTCGGCGAGATGGGCGGTCTTGATCAAGGTCGTGATACCGCCCTTGACCGCCACGTCACCGCGCAGGAAATCGGTCGCCTGCAGCATGATCCACGGCTGGTAGGATTCGAAGCCGGCGATCGGATACTCGGTGGCGAGGATCGGGATCGAAAGCTGCTGCTTCAGCTTGACGTAGTTGTAGATGTCCTGGTCGTGCAGCGGGTCCTCGTACCAGAAGTAGCCCATCTCCTCGACCGCGCGGCCGACCCGCACCGCCGCCGGGTAGTCGTAGGCCCAGGTCGAATCGAGCATGATGGTGTAGTCGCCGACCGCCTTGCGCACCGCTTCGCAGACCTTGATGTCGTCCTGCCAGCGCGTCGGCGGATGGATCTTGTAGGCCGCCCAGCCGTATTCCTTGTACTCGAGCGCCTGCTCGGCATAGGCCTCGGCCGACGGCAGCACCGCCGAGCTGGCATAAGCCGGTACCGCTTCGCGGAAGGTGCCGAGCAGGCGATGGATCGGCTGGCCCATGATCTTGCCGACGAGGTCCCACAGCGCCACGTCGACCGCGCCGATCGCCCGCACGCCGGCGACCCGCTGCTTGCGCCACAGCTCGGTGACGATCGCCTCGCGGTGCAGCGGGTTCTTGCCCATCAACACGGGTTTGAGATGGGTGATCAACCCCTGGCCGTCGGTGGTCGCGGCATTGGAGGCCGAGCCCAGGAAGGCATGGCCCTCGGCGCCGTCGTCGGTGCGCACCCGCAGCAGGCCGAGCGCGCTCGAGCCGGCGAAGCGGCTGTGCAGCCCGTATTGGGTCGGCGGGATGTCGTCCCAGGCAAACAGCGTCAGCGAGACGTCGGTGATCTTCATGTGCGTTTCACTCCCCTCGCCAGCAGTATAGACTGGCGGCATGTCCGACAAAGCCCGAGCAGAACTCGCTCCCACCGGCGTCTTGCGCGCCGGAATCAACCTCTCCAACTTCCTGCTGGTGACCGGCCGCAGCGCGACCGCCGAGCCCGAGGGCGTGGCGCCCGACATGGCGCGGGCGATCGCCCAGTCGCTCGGCGTGCCGGTCCACCTGGTGCCCTACAAGTCGCCGGGCGAGCTCGGCGACGCGGTCGGCACCAATGCCTGGGACATCGGCCTGATCGGGGCCGAGCCGCAGCGCGCCGAGAAGATCGCCTTCACCGCCGCCTATGTCGAGATCGAGGCGACCTACATGGTACCGCCCGGCTCGGCCCTCAAATCGATCGGCGAGGTCGACCGCAAGGGTGTGCGCATCGCCGTATCGGCCCGCTCGGCCTATGGCCTGTGGCTCGAGAACAACATCAAGAACGCGACCCTGATGGCGATTTCCGGCCTCGACGCCGCCTTCAACAAGTTCCGCGACGAGAAGCTCGAGGTCCTGGCCGGGCTGCGGCCGGGCCTGTTGAAGGACATCGAGAAGATGCCGGGCGCCACCATCCTGCCGGGCAAGTTCAGCGCGGTGCAGCAGGCCGTCAGCACCGCCAAGCCCAACAAGGCCGGCGCCGAATACCTCGCCGCCTTCGTCGAGCAGGCGAAAAAGTCCGGTCTGGTGGCGAACCTTATCGAGAAGCATAAAGTCAAGGGATTGTCGGTCGCGCCCCTCACGACCCCCTAGATCTATTATACCCATGTTAATTGTATCGCTCGCGCAACCGGACTCCACGACCGGCGTTGGATTTACTTGCGGGGCGGGATGCAAGATTGCGGGGAGGGTTCCCCGCGCAGCTTGCGTAATTCCTGTGTCCGCCGCTTAGGCAGCAGCACAGCTGGGGGTCTCGCCAAATGAGCATCGACACCGTTTCGCCGGCCAAGGGTTCACCCGTCCCTCCCTCGGCGCCGCGAAGCAGTGCCCAGCAGAATGCCGATCTCCGCGATCTTCTGCGCGCCATGGAAACGGTGCGCGGCGGCGACTTCTCGATCCGCCTGTCGCGCGAGCGCGAGGGGGCGATGGGCCGCATCGCCGTGCTGTTCAACGAGATCGTCGCGGCCAACCAGAACATGGCCCAGCAGCTCGAGCGCATCGGCAAGGCGGTCGGCGAGCAGGGCCGCACCCGCCAGCGGGTGAAATTCGGCATCTCGACCGGCGCCTGGGGCGAGATGGAGAGCTCGGTCAACAGCCTGATCGACGACCTGGTATGGCCGACCACCGAGGTGACCCGCGTGATCTCCGCGGTGGCGCAGGGCGACCTGCTGCAGACGGTGCGGCTCGACGTCGACGGACGGCCGCTCAAGGGCGAGTTCCTGCGCTCGGCCAACATCGTCAACACCATGATCAAGCAGCTCTCGGTGTTCACCTCCGAGGTGACCCGCGTGGCCCGCGAGGTCGGCACCGAGGG
>VBAF01000036.1:12396-13483 GCA_005884705.1 Alphaproteobacteria bacterium | reverse complement strand
CATCTTCCCGCCGGCGGCGACGACGAGCTGCCATTCGACCAGGTCCTGGCCGGTGATCATCTCGGTGACCGGATGCTCGACCTGCAGGCGGGTGTTCATCTCCATGAAGAAGAAGCTGCCGTCCTGGTTGGCGATGAACTCGACGGTGCCGGCGCCGACATAGCCGATCGCCTGGGCCGCAGCGACCGCGGCCTCGCCCATCTGCTTGCGCCGGGCCGGGTCCATATCGGGCGCCGGCGCCTCCTCGATCACCTTCTGATGCCGCCGCTGGATCGAGCAGTCGCGCTCGAACAGATAGAGGCAGTTGCCGTGGGCATCGGCGAAGACCTGGATCTCGATGTGCCGCGGCCGGGTCAGGTACTTCTCGACCAGCACGTGGTCGTCGGCGAACGACGCCTTGGCCTCGCGCTTGGCGCCGGCCAGCGCGTCGGCGAACTTGTCCGCGCTCTCGACCACCCGCATGCCCTTGCCGCCGCCGCCGGCCGCGGCCTTGATCAGCACCGGGAAGCCGATGCGCGCCGCTTCCCTGGCCAGCAGCTCGGGCGCCTGGTCGTCGCCGTGATAGCCCGGCACCAGCGGGACGCGGGCCTTCTCCATGATCTTCTTGGCTTCGCTCTTGGAGCCCATGGCGCGGATCGCGTTGGGCGGCGGGCCGATGAAGACGATCCCCGCCTTCGCGCAAGCCTCGGCGAAACCGGCATTCTCCGACAAGAACCCGTAACCCGGATGGATCGCCTGAGCGCCCGTGCGCCGGGCGGCATCGAGGATCCTGTCGACCACGAGATAGCTGTCGCGTGCGGGCGAGCCGCCGATATGCACCGCCTCGTCGGCCATCGCGACGTGGCGCGCGTCCCGATCGGCGTCGGAATAGACCGCGACCGTCCTGATGCCCATGCGCCGCGCCGTCTTGATCACCCGGCAGGCGATCTCGCCACGGTTGGCGATCAGGATCTTGGAGAACATCAGACGGCCCACTTCGGCTTGCGCTTGTCGAGGAACGCCCGCATGCCTTCAAGCGCCTCCTCGGTCACGCACTGGTTGGCGACGTACTCGCCCAGCAGGTCGGCGGCGTTGGAATCGTGCGGCA
>VBAF01000036.1:0-12349 GCA_005884705.1 Alphaproteobacteria bacterium | reverse complement strand
GGCCACCTGGTCGACCAGGCCGACGCGCAACGCTGTCTCGGCGTCGAAGGTGCCGCCATGCATCAGGAGCTGGCGCGCGACGCGCGGGCCGACCGCCTCGATCAGCACCGGGATGGCGATGCCGGCCAGCAGGCCGTTGCGCACCGAGGTGAGGCCGAAGCGCGCCGACGTCGCGGCGACCGCGAAGTCGCAGGCGAGCATCAGGCCGACGCCGCCGCCGACTGCCGCACCATGCACCCGCGCGATCGACGGCTTGGGGAAGTCATAGACCGCCTGCACCGCCGCCATCAGCGAGTCGGCGAAGGCATGGCGCGTGATGGCATCGAGGCCGGGCCAGCCCAGCACCCACTTGAAGTCGCCGCCGGCCGAGAAGCTCGCGCCCTCGCCCGCCAGCACCATCACGCGCACCGCGTCGTCGGCAGCGAAGCCTTCGACGGCGTCACGGATCGCGCGCGCGGTGTCGGCGTCGAGCGAATTCATCTCGCTGGCGCGATTGAGGCGCAGGGTCGCGACGCCGCCCGCGACGGAGGTCAGGATCAAATCGGTCATCTGGCTCTACATCCGGAAGACGCCGAACTTGGTCGGGCCGATCGGCTGGTTCATCGCCGCGGAAAGGCCGAGCGCCAGCGCCATGCGCGTGTCGACCGGATCGAGGATGCCGTCGTCCCACAGGCGGGCCGTGGCATAGTACGGGTGGCCCTCGCGGTCGTATTGCTCGACGATCGGCTGCTTGAAGGCGGCCTCATCCTGCTTGGACCAGGTGCCGCCTTTGGCCTCGATGTTGTCGCGTCGCACCGTCGCCAGAACCGAGGCCGCCTGCTCGCCGCCCATCACCGAGATACGCGCGCTGGGACACATCCAGAGGAAGCGCGGCCCGTAGGCGCGACCGCACATGCCGTAATTGCCCGCGCCATAGCTGCCGCCGACGATCACGGTGAACTTCGGCACGCCGACGGTCGAGACCGCGGTCACCATCTTGGCGCCGTCGCGGGCGATGCCGCCCGCCTCGTATTTGCGGCCGACCATGAAGCCCGTGATGTTCTGCAGGAAGAGCAGCGGGATGCCGCGCTGGCCGCACAGCTCGATGAAGTGCGCGGCCTTGAGCGCCGATTCGTTGAACAGGATGCCGTTGTTGGCGACGATGCCGATCGGATGGCCCCAGATGCGGGCGAAGCCGGTGACGATGGTCGTGCCGTAGAGGTGCTTGAACTCGTCGAGCTCGCTGTCGTCGACCAGGCGGGCGATCACCTCGCGCATGTCGTAGGGCGTGCGGCCGTCCGGCGGGATCACGCCGTAGAGCTCCTCGGCGGCGTAGCGCGGCTCGACCGGCGGCAACAGCGCGAGCGAAGGCTGCTTGCGCCAGTTCAGGTTGGCGACGATGCGCCGGACCGTGCCGAGCGCATGGCTGTCGTTGTGGGCGTAGTGGTCGGCGACACCCGAGGTGCGGGCATGGACGTCGGCGCCGCCCAGATCCTCGGCACTGACGATCTCGCCGATCGCCGCCTTCACCAGCGGCGGGCCGGCGAGGAAGATCGTGCCCTGCTTGCGCACGATCACCGTCTCGTCGCTCATCGCCGGCACGTAGGCGCCGCCTGCCGTGCACGAGCCCATGACGCAGGCGATCTGCGGGATGCCCTGCGCCGACATGTTGGCCTGGTTGTAGAAGATGCGGCCGAAATGGCTCTTGTCGGGGAAGACTTCGGGCCATTGCGGCAGGTTGGCGCCGCCCGAGTCGACCAGATAGATGCAGGGCAACCGGTTCTCGACAGCGACCTCCTGGGCGCGGAGATGCTTCTTCACCGTCATCGGATAATAGGTGCCGCCCTTGACGGTGGCGTCGTTGCACACGATCACGCATTCGACGCCGCTCACCCGGCCGACGCCGGTGATCACGCCCGAGCCCGGCGCCTCGTCGTCGTACATGCCCATGGCGGCGAGCGGCGACAGCTCGAGGAACGGCGAGCCGGGATCGAGCAGCGCCCGCACCCGCTCGCGCGGCAGCAGCTTGCCGCGGGCGACGTGGCGCTTGCGCGAGTCCTCACCGCCGCCCAGCCGCACCTTGTCGGTGCGCGCCTTGAGGTCGGCGACCAGCCCGCGCATCGCCTCGGCGTTGCGCTTGTAGGTGTCGGAGCGGGTATCGATCTGCGAGGCGAGGACCGTCATGGCCGGGCCAACCTGCCCGGACCCCGCGACCGGTGCAAGCCAACCGTTACGGCAAGTGGGACATCGTCCGCCAGTCGAGACCTTGGGCCACGAACTTCTTCTGGTCGGCCCAGGCGGCGGCGAACTCGGCGTCGATCTCGGCGCGCTCCTTGAGCACGGTGTCGGCGTTCTTACGGAAGGCCTTGAGGATCGACGGCGACCATTGCTTGATGACGACGCCCGACGCGCGCAGCTTCTCGAGCGCCAGCGACTGGGTGTGCGGCGAGCGGCTCAGCATCCAGGCGATGTTGGCGCGGCAGGCGGTCTCGATCTGGGCGCGCTGGGCCTTGGGCAACGCCTCCCACTTGTCCTTGCGCATCAGGAAGTCGATCACGGCGGAGGGCTGCTGCCAGCCCGGCAGATAGTAGGGCAGGCCGAGCTTGTCGAAGCCGAGGGCTGCATCCATGGCCGGCGTCGACATCTCGCCGCCATCCACCTTGCCCTGCTGCAGCTGGTAGAAGAAATCGCCAGCCGCCAGCGGCACCAGGGTCGCGCCCATCCTGGTGATGACGTCGCCCGAGATCTTGCCGTAGCGCAGCTTCACGCCCTTGAAGTCCTCCGGCGTGTTGAGATCGGCCCGGAACCAGCCGCCGCCCTTCGAGCCCTGCACGCCGCACGGGATGCCGGCGACGCCGAGCCTGTCATAGGCGTCGTGATGGAACTTGCCGCCATTGCCGTCGAGCAGCCAGGAGGTCATCTCGCTCGGCCCCGGACCGAACGGCACCGTGCCGAACAGGCCGAACACCGGCGCCTTGGCGACGGCGTAGCCCGCCCAGGTGAAGCCGGCCTCGAGGTCGCCGGCGACGATGCCGTCCAGCATGTCCTTGGTCGGCACGATGCGGCCGGGCTCGACGATCCTGATCGCCAGCGCGCCGCCGGAAGTGTGCTTCAGGGTCTTGGTGAAGGCGCGCACGCCCTCGCCCGCGCCGGGCAGGCCCGGATTGAACGCGGTCTGCATCTGGATGACGCGCGCGCCGGGAGCGTCGGGCTCGCCGGCCACAACGGGTCCGGCCGCCGTGCCGAGCACAACGGCAAGGACCCCAATCACCCCAATTATACGGCGCACGGTTGCCATCCGCCGCCCAGGCTCCCCTGCCTTATGGAGCCGCACGGGCGGCCCTTCTTCATAGGGAGTGAGTCTCGCATGATGCAGGCCCTGCGACAAGCGACAGGCAGGTGTCACAACGCCGCCAAGCCCCGGCCGATCAGAAGTCGTTGCACGTCGCTGGTGCCCTCGTAGATCTGGCATACCCGCACGTCGCGCCAGATTTTCTCGGCCAAGTAGTCGGCGACATAGCCGTACCCGCCGTGGATCTGGATTGCAGAGGAGCACACTTCTTCGGCCATCTCGGAGGCATAGAGCTTCGCCATTGCGGCCTCTGTGAGGCACGGCCGGCCGGCGTCCCGGAGGCTCGCGGCATGCAGCACCATCTGCCGCGCCACGGTCACCTTTGTGGCCATATCGGCCAGGCGGAATTGCACGGCCTGGTGGTTGATGATCGGGGCGCCGAAGGCCTCGCGCTCGCCGGCATAGGCGCGGGCCAGCTCGAACGACGCCCGGGCCATTCCCACGGCCTGGGCCGCGATTCCGATGCGGCCGACCGAGAGGTTGGCGAGCGCCACCCGGTAGCCATCACCCTCCTCGCCCAACAGCGCGTCGGCGCCGACGGCGCAGTCCTCGAAGGCGATCTGACACGTATCGGACGATTTCTGGCCCAATTTCTTCTCGACCGATGCGACACGGTAGCCGGCCATCCTAGTCGGCACGATGAAGCAGGAGATGCCGCGCTTGGCCGAGCCGGGATCGGTGACGGCAAAGACCAGCGCCATGTCGGCTGTCTTGCCCGACGTGATGAACTGCTTGACGCCGTTCAGCACCCAGCCGTTGCCCTTGCGCACGGCGCGCGTCTTGAGGTTGGAGGCGTCGGAGCCGGCCTGCGGCTCGGTCAGGCAGAAGGCGCCGAGGATCTCGCCCTTGGCCAGCGGCTTCAGCCACTTCTCCTTCTGCTCGGTCGAGCCGTAGGTCAGCAGCGCCGCGCAGTCGGGCGAGTTGTTGACGCTCATCACCGTCGAGAGCCCGCCGTCGGCCGCCGCGATCTCCTCGAGCGCCAGCACGTACGAGATCATGTCGGCGCCGGCGCCGCCCCACTCGGCCGGCACGGTCATGCCCATGAAGCCGAGCCGCCCCATCTCGGCGAGCAGCGCGCGCGGGATCCCGCCGGCGGCCTCCCAGGCGCGAACATGCGGCAGCACCTGCTCGCGCGCGAAGGCGCGGGCGGTGTCGCGGATCAGGGTGTGTTCTTCGCTGAGCAGCATGGCGTCACCAGGGGAGCTCGCCGCCGTCGTACTGGATGAAGCGGCCGTTGTCCGAGGGTTTGAAGCCGGCAATAGTCCTGACCATCGCCGGCACGCTCTGGTCGATGCTGAGCGGCGCGGCCGGGCCGCCCATGTCGGTCTGCACCCAGCCCGGATGCAGGGCGACGCAGATGATGCCGCGCGGCCCGAGCTCATGGGCCAGGCAGCTCCATTCCATGTTCAGCGCCGTCTTGCTGGCGCGATAGAAGTAGCGGCCGCCATTGTTGCTGGCGAGGCTGCCCAGGATGCTGGTGATGGCGATCAGCTTGCGTTCCCGCGAGCGCGCGACGTGCCCGGCGAAGGCCTCGGCCATCATCAGCGGGGCGAGCGTGTTCACTTCGAATATCTGGCGCCACAGGACCGGATCTAAGGTACCGAGATCCTGTGCATTCGAGCCGCGCTCGCCGCCGATCCCGGCGTTGCAGATCAGGATGTCGATCGCCTCGCCGTCGAGCTTGCGCGCCAGCGCCTTCACCGCCTCGTAGTCGGTGACCTCGAGCCAGTGCGGATGGATGTCGCCCTCGAGGCGTGCGAGCGCATCGGGCGTGCGGGCGCAGGCAAGGACCCGATCGCCGCGGGCGGCATACAGCTTGGTGAATTCCAGGCCGAGGCCGCGGCTGGCGCCGGTGATCAGAACGGTGGACATGCGGTTACTCTACGATGCGGTCGGCGGAGGCGATCAGGGCGCGCGGCAAGGCGAGGCCCAGCGTCTCCGCGGTCCGGGCGTTGAGCACGAAGCCGAATTTCGTCGGCTGCTCGACCGGCAGGTCGGCGGGCTTGGCGCCTCGCAGGATGCGGTCGACATAGCGCGCGGCCTGGCGGTGGAAGTCGGCGACGTCCTGGCCGTAGCTCATCAGGCATCCGTCCGGCACGTGATCCTGGTAAATGCCGATCGTCGCCAGCCGGTGGCGTAGCCCCGCGTCGGCGATGCGCTGGCCCTGGCCCGAGAAGAAGGCGTCGGCAGCGACGATCATCGCGCCGGCGCCCTTCTGCGCCGCCGCCTCGAACGCCGGCTCGATCTCCGCCGGGGTGGCGGCGTTGGCCGGCATGATCTCAACGCCGAGCTTGGGCGCGCTCGCCTCGAGCCGGCGCAGCACGACGGGATTGGCGGCATTGCCGGGATTGATCAGCACGGCGACGCGCGCCAGCCGCGGCGCGGCGACCTTCAAGAGCTCGAGCTGCTTGGCGCTGACGTCGACGTCGATCACCGACAGGCCGGTGATGTTGCCGCCCGGGCGCGCCAGGCTCTCCACGATGCCCGCGCCCAGCAGGTCGTTGGCGGCGGCGACGACGATCGGCACCGTCGTGGTTGCCGCCTTCAGCGCCTTCGCCGCGGCGGTGCCGTAGGTCACGATGACCGGCGGGTTGAGGGCGACCAGCTCGGCGGCAAGCCCGGCGAGCCGCGTGTAGTCGCCGTCGGCGTAGCGCCAGTCGATCGTGAGGGTCTTGCCTTCGAAGTAGCCGAGATCGCTCATGCCGCGCCGGAAGGCGTCGGAGAAGGCGTCGCGATAGGGCGGCACCGGCTGCGCGCGCGGCGTGAGGAAGCCGATGCGCCAGGACCGGCCTTGCGCCCGCGCCCGCGCGGCCAGCGGCCCGGCCAGCACGGCCGCCGCGAGCGTCCGACGCCGCATCATCGCCGCGCGAGCAGCCGGGCGCGCTGGCGCTTCCAGTCGCGGTCCTTGATCGACTGGCGCTTGTCGTGTGCCTGCTTGCCGGTGGCCAGCGCGATCTCGACCTTGGCCATGCCGCGCTCGTTGAAATAGACCTGCAGCGGCACCACGGTGCGGCCCTCGCGCTGGATGGCGCCGATCAGCACGTTGATCTGCCGCTTGTGCAGCAGCAGCTTGCGCGGCCGCTTGCGCTCGTGGTTGAAGCGGTTGCCCGAGGCGTATTCCGGGATGTCGGCATTGACCAGCCAGGCCTCGCCGCCGTCCTCGGTGACGTAGGACTCCGCGATCGAGCTCCTGCCGCCGCGCAGCGACTTGACCTCGGTGCCGGTCAGCGAGAGGCCGGCCTCCATGGTCTCCTCGATGAAGTAGTTGTGCCGCGCCTTGCGGTTCTGGGCCACCACGGTGCGGCCCAGCTCCGGTTTCTTTGCCAAGGAGAAACGCCCTTAGTTCAGCAGGCCAGCGTGCACCATCGCCTCGCGCACCGCCTTCTTGCTGCTCTCGGCGATCGGCACCATCGGCAGGCGCATCTCGGCGCTCACCTGGCCGATCAGCTCGGCGGCATACTTCACCGGCCCCGGGCTGGTCTCGCAGAACATCGCCTTGTGCAGCGGCATCAGCCGGTCCTGCAGCTCGAACATCTTGTCGAGCTCGCGCGCCTTCCAGGCATCGTGCATGTCGGCGCAGAGGCGCGGCGCCACGTTGGCCGTCACCGAGATGCAGCCGTCGCCGCCCTGGGCCATGAAGCCCATCGCGCTCGCATCCTCGCCCGAGAGCTGGATGAAGCCCTTCTTGGCGCGCAGCCTGGTGAGCGTCGGCCGCGCCATGTCGTAGCTCGCATCCTTGATGCCGATGATGTTTCTGACCTGCGACAGGCGAATCACCGTCTCGACCTGCATGTCGCCGCCGGTGCGCGGCGGCACGTTGTAGAGCAGGATCGGGATGTCGACCGCCTCGGCGACCGCCTTGAAATGCTGGAACAGGCCTTCCTGGGTCGGCTTGTTGTAGTAGGGCACGACCAGCATGGCGGCGTCGGCGCCCGCCTTCTTGGCGTGCCGGGTAAGCTCGATCGCCTCCGCGGTGGCATTCGAGCCGGTGCCGGCGATCACCGGAACGCCCGAGCCCCTGGCGGCACTGATGCAGATGTCGATCACCCGCTTGTGCTCCTCCATCGAGAGCGTCGGCGATTCGCCGGTCGTGCCGCAGGGCACCAGGCCGTCCGTGCCTTCCTTGATCTGCCAGCCGACGAACTTCTCGAATCCCTTTTCGTCCACCGACCCGTTTTTGAACGGCGTGATCAACGCGACGAGCGATCCGGCGAACATGGCTTCCTCCCCAATTCCGGCAATCTGTCAGTTTAGGCCTCGCCTCCCAGCGCGGCAAGGTGAGCAACTTGCCATTGTGATGCCGCGTTGACCTGCCTACGATTCCTGGCGTGAAACAAGAATATGCCCCCCTCATGTTGCTAACCTTGGCCGGCCTGTTGATGGCCTCGGCCCAGGCCCAGCAACAGCAGCACGGCGTCACCATCCTGCGCGGCGAGAGCAGCGACCAGTTGCGCGAGGCCAAGCCCGACATGGGCGTCCGCCGCACGCCGTCCGCCGCTCCGTCCAACCCCTCCGCCGCGCCGTCCGTAGCGCCGGCCCTGCCGATCGCGCGCGACGGCAGCGGCAACGGCGTCGTACCGCCGGCTGTGGCGAGCGAGATGTCCCAGGCGCTCTCCTCGCCCAAGACGCTGAGCGCCAGCGAGGCCGCGGCGCTTGGCGCCGCCTTCAAGGCGGTCGACGAGAGCCGTTTCGCCGACGCCCGCGCCGCGGTCGCCAACTTCAACAATCCGCTGCTGATCCGCATCGTCGAATGGAGCGTGCTGCGGGTGGCGCCGCGCAAGGACGCCGACTTCGCCTCGACCTGGCGCTTCCTGCGCGAGAGCCCGGACTGGCCCGAGCCCGAGGTGCTGCGCCGCCAGGCCGAGGATCGCATCGGACCCGCGACGCCGCCGCAGGAGGTCGTCCGCTACTTCACCGCCTTCCCGCCGCTCACCAGCGCCGGCCAGATGCGCCGCCTCGAGGCCGCGTCGGCGGCGAGCCCGGCCGACGTGCCGAAGTTCGCCAGCGACAGCTGGCGCAACGCCACCTTCCGCAAGGCCGACGAGGAGGAGTTCCTCAGCAAGTACGGTCAGCATTTGTCGGGCGACGACCAGATCGCCCGCTTCGATCGCATCCTGCGCGAGGGCCGCGCCCCGACCGCGCGCGAGCTGATGCCCAAGCTGCCGCCCGACTACCAGCCGCTCGCCGAGGCGCGGCTCGCCATGGCGACGCGCGCCGCCGATGCCACCACGGTGCTGCGCGGCGTGCCCGCAGCCAAGCTCGCCGAGCCGACGATCAAG
This sequence comes from Alphaproteobacteria bacterium, assembly GCA_005884705.1. Classification (GTDB taxonomy): domain Bacteria; phylum Pseudomonadota; class Alphaproteobacteria; order Reyranellales; family Reyranellaceae; genus Reyranella. Next base: position 3,739 of record VBAF01000036.1, on the reverse strand, counting down.
CTCGAGCAGCTCGCCTGGCTGCGCCGCACCGGCAACTTCAACGATGCCAAGGCGATCGCGCTGCAGGCCACGGCGAACCAGACCGACGCCTGGTGGAACGAGCGCCAGCAACTGGCGCGCGACCTGCTGGCCGCCGGCCATGCCGCCGACGCCTATGCCGTCACCGTGCCGCACGGCCAGACCAAGGGCATCGCCTTCGCCGAAGCGGAATTCCTCGCCGGCTGGATTGCGCTGCGCCATCTCAAGAAGCCGGCCGAGGCGCAGAAGCATTTCCAGACGCTCTATGACGGCGCCCCGACCGACTTCTCCAAGAGCCGCGCCGCCTATTGGCTGGGCCGCACCCATGAAGCGGCCAACCGCCCGAAGGAGGCGACGGACTGGTTCGGCCGCGCCGCTGCTTTCGGCCAGACCTTCTACGGCCAGCTCGCCGCCCGCAAACTGCCGGGCGGCTCGCGGCAGCTGCCGAGCGATCCGGTGACTTCCGATGCCGACCGGCAGGCGCTGGCCGGCCGCGAGCTCGTCACCGTGGCGCGCTACATCGGCCAGAGCGGAGACAGCGAGCGAACGCGGCCGTTCCTGCTCAGGCTCGCCCGCCTGGTGACCGGGCCGGGCGAAACCTTGCTGCTCGCCCATCTCGCCAGCGAGCTGAAGCGGCCCGACGTGGCACTGACCATCGCCCTGCGCGCGACCAACAGTGGCGTCACCCTGTTCGATGCGTCTTTCCCGGTGGTCGATCTCGGAACCACCGGCTCGATCGAGCGCGCGCTGGCGCTGGCGCTGACGCGCCAGGAAAGCGGCTTCAACGCCGCCGCCGTCTCCTCCTCGGGCGCGCTCGGCCTGATGCAGCTGCTGCCGGCGACGGCGCGCGAGGTTGCCGGCAAGATGTCCGTGCCCTTCGTGCAGGACAAGCTGACCAGCGACCCGCAATACAACGTGGCGCTCGGCAGCCAGTATCTCGCCCAGATGCTGGGGCGCTTCGGCGGCTCCTACGAGATCGCGCTCGCTGCCTACAACGCCGGGCCCAGCCGGGTTGCGGGCTGGCTCGGCACGATGGGCGATCCGCGCGCCGGCAAGATCGACATGGTCGACTGGATCGAGATGATCCCGTTCCGCGAGACCCGCAACTACGTGCAGAGCATCATGGCAGGCGTCGGCGTCTATCGCGACCGCCTGAACGGGTCGTTCCGCTTGCAGGCGCCGGCGATGGGCCGGTCCTAGAGCGAGTCCGAAGCGGTTTCGGCCGTTTTCGCCGTTTATTTCAGGTCCGCCGTTTATCGCAGCGCAAGAGAGATCGCGAGTCATGGTCGCGCACGATAAGCCCGCGCGCGTCAGCGACCTATTCTGGGCATTGGCCTCGGAATCGAGGCAACAAAATCAGCCGCGAATCGCGAGCCATTGCCCATAATGCGAGTCGGCTGCCGCAGTTATCCCCAGCTAGGCGAAATCGCCTGTGGCTGAATCGAGATGATCGCGATGTCGTCCCGAAGGACGTGTGTCATCCCGAGCGCAGCGAGGGATCCATACCGATCCGCATAGATCCCTCGCTACGCTCGGGATGACACGTGGCTCCACTTGAAGCAATCGCGCTCTAGGCGATCTTCGCGACGGCACCGGCCGACAACGGGCCCTTCTCGATGGCCTTGGCGGCCTGCTCGAGCTGCTCGAGCGTCGAATAGCCGATCAGCATAGTCGTCACCGCCGGATGGGCGATCACGAAGCGCTGCGCCAGCTCGACCAGGCTGCCGGCCGTGCCCTGGCGCACCAGCGGCTCGAGCGCGCGGGCGCGCGCCACGTCGGCCGCGAAGTCCGGCGCCGAGCCGATCGGATCGACCGCCTGCATGGCGAGCGGATGGCGCGCCGTGGTGCCCGACAGCGCCCCGCCGGCGAGCGCGCGGATCACGATGGTGCCCATGTCCGCCGCCAGCGCCTTTTCGAGCAGCCGGCCATAGTCCTGGCCCGGCGCGCCCTTCGGCATCGGCCCGCCGGCGCTGGGATTGAGGGCGTTGAAGACGACCTGGACGGTGTCGAAGGCCCGCGACTCGACGGCCTTCAGGAGCGCCGGCGTCTCGCCGACGCCGCTGAAGCCGATGAAGCGCGTCTTGCCCGCTTCCTGCAGCTTCTGCAGCGCCGGTACGACCTCGTTCAAGGCGATCTCGACATCCATACGGTCGTCGGCGTCCTTGGCGACCAGCGGATTGTGCAACTGGAAGAGATCGACCTGGTCCATGCCGAGGCGCTGCAGGCTGTCGTCCATCGCCTGGGCGACGGCGGCGGCGACTCGCGTGCGGTCGGCCGCCTTGAGCCGGAACTTGGTGCCGAGCACGACATCGGGCTTGAGCGCCTTCAGCACGCGGCCGAGATTGCGCTCCGATTCGCCGTCGCCGTAGAGCGCGGCGGTGTCGATGTAGTTGATGCCGAGCTCGACGGCGCGGGCGATGGCGCGCTCCTGGTCGGCGGGCTCGCCCTTGGTCATCAATCCGCCAACGGCACCCGCGCCGTAGCCGAGCACCGAGATTTCGAGGCCGGTGCGGCCGAGAGGACGCCGTTCCATCAGCGCTCTCCCTCGACGCGGACCTTGCCCGCTTCGTTGTCCACCACGACGTGGTTGTCGTAGTAGGTGACGGTCGGCCTGGCGCCGAACGCGGCCTGCATGCGCTGCTCCCAGTCCGGCGTGTACCAGGCGCGGGCGGCGGCCTCGGAGTCCCACAGGTAGACGCCGCCTCCGCCGGCCTCGCCGTTGAGGTAATACTTGCGCAACAGGCCCTTGGCGCCGAGTGCGGTATAGGTCGGCGCCGACTTGCGCGCCGAGTCGACCGCGGCGTCGCGCGGCCGCTTGGTCATGGGGATTTGAACGATGGCGATGAACATGCGAGTAGCCTAGCACATGACGGACCCGATCAGCGGCATCGAGATGTGCGTTTTCGATGCCTACGGCACGCTCTATGACTTCAATTCGGCGGTCGCCCGCCATCGGACGGCGATCGGCGCCCGGGCCGACGCCCTGTCCGAGATGTGGCGCAGCAAGCAGATCCAGTACACCTGGCTGCGCAACAGCATGGCCGCCTATGCGCCGTTCTGGCAGGTCACCGGCGAGGCGCTCGACCACTGTCTCGCCGCGCACGCCATCACCGACCCGTCGGTGCGCGACAAGCTGATGGGCGCCTATCTCGCGCTCGATCCCTTCCCCGAAGTGCCGGCCATGCTCGACCGGCTGGCGCGCGGCGGCGTGCGCTCGGCCATCCTGTCGAACGGCAATCCCGAGATGCTCGAGCCGATGGTCAAGGCCTCGGGCCTCGCCGACCGCTTCGATGCGGTGCTGAGCGTCGACGCGGTGGGCGCCTTCAAGGTCGATCCCCGGGTCTATGCGCTGGTCGAGGCGCGCTGCGGGGTCAGGCCGGACAAGGTCTGCTTCCTGTCGTCAAACTGCTGGGACGCGCACGGCGCGGCGCAGTTCGGCTTCACCGTCGTCTGGGTCAACCGCGCATCGGCGCCCGACGACAACCTGCCGGGCAGGATCGCCGCGCAGGTCAAGGATCTTTCACATCTTCCTGCTCTGCTGGGTGTCGCCTGATGTCTTCGCTGCCGACCTTCGCCGACGTCCAAGCCGCCGCCCGCCGCCTCGACGGCGTGGCGATCCGCACGCCGCTGCTCGAGAACCAGCGCGTCAATGACCGGTTGGGCGGCCGGCTGCTGATCAAGGCCGAATGCCTGCAGCGCACCGGCTCGTTCAAGATCCGCG
>VBAF01000325.1:6470-6871 GCA_005884705.1 Alphaproteobacteria bacterium | reverse complement strand
CGCGGTCTCGCCCTTGGCAAACGATTCGACGATGGTGGTGAAAGCGGCGCGCGCGCCGCCCGCGAAGCCGGTCGGCTCGAACGTCGGATCGGCGGCGCGGATCGCAGCGACCCCGGCCACCGCGTTCGGCATCACCGTCGAGCGGATGCCGCCCGGCGCGTTGACCGCCAGGGGCGGGCGCGCCGCGGTGTTGCCGTTCGGCAGCGGGATCACGTTGTCATTGCCCGACGGCGTCTCGCCGATGCGCGGCGGATTGGCCGGCGGACCGGGCGGCGCCGGCGGCGCGAACGGATCGCGCGCCGGCGGACGCTCATTGCCGGTTCGCTTGCCCAGCACCGCACGCAGCCGCAGGATCAGGAAGATCGCGACCAAGCCGATCAGAATGATGTCGTAGTTGTTAC
>VBAF01000325.1:0-6459 GCA_005884705.1 Alphaproteobacteria bacterium | reverse complement strand
GACAACCCGCCGCCCCCACCTGCCAAAATACATAGGCTCCGAATGGGGAAAGGGCAAGGCAAGCAGCTGGAGCACATTCCCCGCAGGAAATATGCGCTAGCCTGCATTTATTGCTTCTCGAGCCACAGGCTGGTCGACATCGCTTCCTTCGGCATTGGCAGGCGCGCCACCACCGACTGCGCCAGCCGCTCGCCGAGGCGCTGGCGTGCCCAGACGCTGGAGAACAGCGGCGCATAGGCGCCGGTGGTCATCAAGGGCAGCACGCCCTGCTGTTCGTTGTAGGCGCGCCAGCCCCAGACCGGCGGATAGTCGAACGGCAGGAAGATGTCGTGGATATGGACGATCACGCCGCCCGGCAGCCGAGGCAGCACGCGGTTCAGCACCAGATCGACATCACTGCCCGGCATCAGGATGTGGCTCGAGTCGATGAACAGCACGTCGCCGCGGCCCAGCCGGTCGAACAGCTCGATCGGCGCCGCCTGCACCGTCGAGGGCACGACCTGCACGCCGGGCAGGCCGGCGATGTCGGCGCGCGGCGCGGGATCGATCGCGTCGAATTGCCCGAACCGATCTCGATCACGTGCTGCGGCTTGCGATCGCGAATCAGCGCGTAGGCGACGGCGGCGTCGAGCGAGGGGAACCACGCCTGGTCGAGCAGGCCGCGCATCGCCTCCAGCGCCGCGGCGTGACTGTCGATCAGCTCGATCATCGCCTCGAACGCGCGGGCCTTGCCCTCGAACAGGATCTCGATCGTCGGATAAGGCGGCTGCGCGCCGGGCGGCGGCAGCAGTGGCGCATAGCGATGGGGAATGAACCAGCCGCGCGGCGTCAGGCTCAACACCGTCGGCAGCCCGAGCGCCAGGCGGCGCCAGCGTCCCCTCAAGCTGAGCGAGCGATTCACGAGTCGCCGATCATGGCGCCAGGGTCAGGCCTTCGTGCGCCACCAGCACGCGCGGCAAGCCACTCGGCACGGTGCCGGGACGCGCCGCCGCCGCCTCGCGCGCGACATCGTCCATGAAGGCGTCGCCATGGCTCGGATCGTGATGGAAGATCGCGAGCGTGCCGACGCCCGCGGCATCGGCGCCCTCCTGCCAGGTCGAATGGCCCCAGCCCTTGTACCGGGGATACTCAGCATCGGTGTAGCTCGAATCGTGGATCATCACGTCGGCGCCGCGGCACAGCTCGACGATCGTCTGGTCCAAACCTCCCGGCCGATGCTCGGTGTCGGTGATGTAGCAGATCGACTTGCCGCCATGCTCGATGCGATAGCCGGTGGCGCCGTTGGGATGGTTGAGCGGCGCGGTGCGCATCTGGATCGCGCTGCCGCAGGTCAGCGGATCGCCCGCCTTGAATTCCCGGAAGCCCACCTTGGCCTTGAAGATCTCGAGCGTCACCGGATAGATCGGCGCCTGCATCAGGTTGCTGACCACCTTCTTGAGCGTGTACGGCGCCTCGAGATGGCCCGCCCACATCCGCACCGAATTGCGCTCGTCGAACAGCGGCGCGAAGAAGGTGAGGCCCGAAAGATGGTCGAGATGCGTGTGGGTGAAATAGATGTCGATGTCGAGCGGCGCCAGCCGCGCCAGCTCGAGCCCCAGCGTGCGGATGCCGGTGCCGGCGTCCAGGATCAGCCGGCGGCCGCCCGCGGTCACTTCCAGGCACGACGTATTGCCGCCGTAACGGGCGTATTCTGCACCGGAACATGAAATAGAGCCGCGCACACCCCAGAAGCGGACTTTCAGACCCTCGGCCACTCGGTTTCCCCGGACAATCCCCGCCTCAGAGTCCACAGGGCGGGCCCCGCGTCAACGACGCTGGTGCGGTTCTCGCCGGATGGCCGCACTTCCCGCAGGGTGCCCATCCCAAGAGGTTGTGCATTAGGCCGCGTTCCTTTGGCCACATTTTTGCGTAAGATGAACCCAGGGCAGGCCGGAGCAGGCCGGAAAGCGTATTCCTGCAGCACCTGAGACAATTCGGTCCCCAGCGGACGCGTTGCGGGTGGAATCAAAGGGGGTAATACTTTCGCCATGGAAATTGCCAATCAGAGCAACGTGCCAGGCCTTGTGCAGCCGCCCAAGGCCAAGTTCGCCATCGGGCAGGTGGTGAAGCACCGCATCTATCCCTTTCGCGGCGTGATCTTCGACGTCGACCCGGTGTTCGCCAACACCGAAGAGTGGCTGGCCTCCATTCCCGAGGAGGTCCGGCCGCGCCGCGACCAGCCATTCTACCATCTGCTCGCCGAGAACGCGCAGACCACCTACGTAGCGTACGTTTCTGAACAAAACCTACTCGCCGATGAGACCGGCAAACCGGTGTCCCACCCGCAAGTGCCGCATTTCTTCAAGGAACTGAGGCGCGGCCACTACATCAGCCGCGATAGAGCCCTTCACTAGCTGGTCGAGGGCGCCGCACCAAGAATACCTTACCCTTCGAGCGGCCTGCGGCCGCTCCTCAGGGTGAGATGATTGCACTCGAAATCTGATCGACAGTCGCGGTCCAGCCGACGATCGCGCCCTGGGCGCGGATCATGTCGATCGTCGCTTTCTTGAATTCCGGAAAATAGCTCTCCGTCGCGTCCTCGGCGAGCAGGCAGTCGAAGCCGCGGTCGTTGGCCTCGCGCATCGTCGTCTGCACGCAGACCTCGGTGGTGACGCCCGCGAACACCAGGTGCGTGATCTTCTTCGCAGCGAGAATGTCCGCCAGGGGCGTCGCGTGGAAGGCGCCTTTGCCGGGCTTGTCGATCACGACCTCGCCCGCGGCCGCCGCCAGTTCCGGCACGATGTCGGCGCCGGGCTCGCCGGCGATCAGGATGCGGCCCATCGGGCCCGCATCGCCGATGCGCAGGCTCGGCTTGCCGCGCGCATGCTTGGCCCTGGGCAGATCCGACAGGTCGGGCTTGTGGCACTCGCGCGTATGGATGACCGGCAGCCCGGCCCTGCGAAAGGCGCCGATCAGCCGGCCGACCGTCGGCACGATCTTCTTCAGGAGGGTGACGTCGTTGCCGAGCGCGGCGCCGAAGCCGCCCGGCTCGATGAAGTCGCGCTGCATGTCGATCACGATCAGCGCGGTGCGCGCCGGATCGAAGCTGAAATCGAACGGCTGCGCGGCGATGGTCTTCATCGGTGGCCCATCCTCAGTGCCCGGCCATGGCGCGGCCGATCGCGCCGACATCGGCCGCGGCCGCCGGCGTCTCGAGCGCGAGCCGGCCGTCGAACATCACCACGATGCGGTCGCTGAGCTGCAGGATCTCGTCGAGGTCCTCGCTGACCAGCAGCACCGCCGCGCCACGGTTGCGCGCCTGGACGATGCGGGCGCGGATCTCGGCGACCGCGGCGAAGTCGAGGCCGAAGCACGGGTTGGCGACGATCAGCAGGTCGCCTTCGCTGGACAGCTCGCGCGCCAGCACGGCGCGCTGCACGTTGCCGCCCGACAGCGCGCGGATCGGCGCGTCGGGTCCGGGCGTCTTGACGCGATAGGCCTCGATCAACCGACGCGCGGCGTCGCGCATCGGCGCGCGCCTGAGGCGCACGCCGTCGGGCGAGGCCGGCGGCTGGTCGAACGAGCGCAGCGCCATGTTCTCCGCGACCGACATCTCGGCGACGCAGGCGTTGCGCAACGGCTCTTCCGGCAGGCAGGCGATCTTGTGCCGGACCATCTCCCGTCGCGTCGCGGTGTAGGGCTCGCCATGCACCTTCATCGCGCCGGCTTCGGCGTGGCGCTGGCCGGCCAGCGTCTCGACCAGCTCGCGCTGGCCGTTGCCGCTGACGCCGGCGACGCCGACGATCTCGCCGGCCCGGATTTCCAGCGACAGGTCCTCGACCGCGAGCTGGCCGACGGTGTCGGCGACCGACAGCTTCTCGACCTGCAGCACCGCCTTGCCCGGCGCGCGTTGCTCGCGCTCGACCGAGGCGCGCGTCTCGCGGCTGCCGACCATCATCTCGGCCATGCTGTCGTTGTCGAGCTCGGCGACCCGCCGCGTGCCCACCAGTTTGCCGCGCCGCAGGATCGTCACGGTGTCGCAGAAGGCGTTCACCTCCCGGAATTTGTGGGTGATGACGACGATGGTCAGCAGCTTGTCGCGCGTCATCTGCTTGAGGGTCGACAGCACCTCGTCGGCCTCGTCGGGCGTCAGCACCGAGGTCGGCTCGTCGAGGATCAGCAGGCCGCGCTTGAGATAGAGCTGGCGCAGGATCTCGGCCTTCTGCTTCTGGCCGGCGGCGAGGTCGGCGACCGGGGTGTCGAGCGGCACGATGAACGGCGTGGTGGCGAAGAAGTCCTTGAGCCGCTGGCGCTCGACGGTCCAGTCGATCACCGCCGGCAGATGCTCGCGGCTGAGCACGAAGTTCTCCAGCACCGTCATGTTCGGCACCAGGGTGAAGTGCTGATAGACCATGCCGAGGCCGAGCTCGTGCGCCTGGCGCGGATGGTCGATGGTGACCTGCCGGCCGTTCAGCAGGATCTCACCCTCGTCGGCGGCGTAGTAGCCCATGGCGCATTTCACCAGCGTGCTCTTGCCGGCGCCGTTCTCGCCCAGCAGTGCATGGAAGGCGCCGGCCGCGATCTTGACCGACACATCGTCGAGCGCGGCCAGCGCGCCGAAGCGCTTGGAGAAGCTGATCAGCTCGAGCGACGGGGCGCTCACCAGCGACGGCGCCGTCATCCCGCCCTCCTCATGACAGGGCCTCGATGACGGCGGCGGAGTTGGCGACGGCGCCGAACACGCCGCCCTGCATCTCGACCATCTTGAGCGCCGCCAGATGATTGCCCTTGTCGGTGGCGCCGGTGCAGTCCTCGAGGACCAGGCATTCGAAGCCGCGGTCGTTGGCCTCGCGCATGGTGGTGTGGACGCAGACATCGGTGGTGATGCCGGTCAGCACCAGGTTGTCGATCCTGCGGGTGCGCAGCATCAGCTCGAGGTCGGTGGCGCAGAACGAGCCCTTGCCCGGCTTGTCGATCACCGGTTCGCCCGGCGCCGGCGTGCGGCCGCACGGACCGGGATCGCCGATGCCGGCGCCGATCTGCTGCGAGCGCCAGCGCTTGTTGGCCGGCAGGTCGGAGAGGTCGGGCCGATGGCCTTCGCGGGTATGGATGACGTGCCAGCTGGCCTGGCGCGCGGCGGCGAGCAGCTTCTTCAAGGGCTCGATCGGCGCCCGGGTGAGCGACAGGTCGTAGCCCATCTTGTCGACATAGCCGCCGACGCCGCAGAAGTCGGTCTGCATGTCGATGATGACCAGCGCGGTGTTCTGCGGCCGCAGATCGCCGTTCCACGGCCAGGCATAGGGGCGGGATTTGACGTGCATGGTCGTCACCTCACGGCGCCGAGCTCGCCGGGCGCGCCGCGCAGGGCGCGCTCGGGCGAGCAGGTCGCGATCATCAGAGCCAATGTGAGAACATAGGGCGCGGCGCTGAACAGATAGTAGCCCTGGGTGATGCCGACCGACTGCAGCGCCGGGCTGATCGCGCCGGCGGCGCCGAACAGCAGCGAGGCCCACAGGCAGCGCACCGGCTCCCAGCGGGCGAAGATCACCAGCGCCACCGCCATCAGGCCCTGGCCGCTCGACAGGCCTTCGTTCCAGCTCCCCGGATAGTAGAGCGACAGGAACGCGCCGCCGACACCGGCGAAGGCGCCGCCGATCGCCGTCGCGATCAGCCGCACGCGGCCGACCGGCACGCCGATCGCCAGCGCCGCGTCGACGCTCTCGCCGGCCAGCCGCACGATCAGGCCCCAGCGCGTGTTCTTGAGCGCCCAGGCGAGCGCGAAGGCCGAGACGATGCCGACGATGAAGAGGTAGTTGACCTGCAGCGCCTGGTGGACCTGCGGGACGCTGCTCCACCAGCCGAAATCGATCGCGCCGAGATTGGGCGCCTTGGGCTGGATGTAGGGCTTGCCGAGGAAGAAGGCCAAGCCGGTGCCGAACAGCATCAGGCCGATGCCGGTGGCGACGTCGTTGACCCGCGGCAGTTGGCAGATGCCGGCATGGAGGGCGCCCAGGGCCACGCCGACGGCCGCCGCGACGAGCACGCCGAGCCACGGCGAGCCGCTCAGCAGCGCGATCGCGTAGGCGCTCATCGCGCCCATGATGAGCGTGCCTTCGAGGCCGAGATTGATGCGGCCGGAGCGCTCGGTCAGGCATTCGCCGACGCTCACGAAGATGAACGGCGTGCTGACACGAATGGCGCCGGCCAGCATGGCGAGCGGCACGCCCCACAGGCCAAGGCCGCTCTCCATCAGGCGGCCTCCTTGGGTTTCCACAGGCGCCCGTACAGCGTCTCGCTGGCCAGGATGGCGACGAACAGGATGCCCTGCAGCACCACGACCGCCGCATCGGGCAGGTCGAGCCGGCGCTGCAGCAGGCCGCCCGAGGCGCCGATGCCGCCCAGCAGGATCGAAACCGGGATGATCGCCAGCGGATGATGGCGCGCGAGGAAGGAGACGAGGATGCCGGCATAGCCGTAGCC
>VBAF01000035.1 GCA_005884705.1 Alphaproteobacteria bacterium | reverse complement strand
CGTCTCGAAGGTCCAGATGACGTCGTCGACCGTGATCGGCGTGCCGTCCATCCACTTGGCCTGCGGCCGCAAGGTGAAGGCGGTCCACGAACGGTCGTCCGGCACCTCGATCGTCTCGGCGATCAGGCCGTAGACGGTGAAGGCCTCGTCACGCGACTGCCAGCACAGCGTCTCCCAGAGCTGGCTGATCCCCGCCGCCGGCACGCCCTTGAGGATGAAGGGATGCAACGAATCGTAAGTGCCCTGGGTACCGAACCGGACGTTGCCGCCCTTTGGCGCGGCGGGATTGACGTAGTCGAGGTGCTGCGGCGGCTCGGGATATTTGGGCTCGCCGTGCATCGCGAAGCCGTGGCCTACATGGACTTTGGACGAGCTCTGGGCCGTGACGATCGCGGGGGCTGCGACCCACAGGGCGGCACCGCCCGCCAGAAGTTTGCGCCGTCCGATCGCCATCTCATGCGCTCCCAAGGGCCGCTCCCGTCATCGTATATAGCGCGGGCAAGTTGGGCCGCACTATGGCTGCAGGCTCACATCGCTGTCAGACGGCTCATTCGGCCTTGAAGCCGGAGGCGCGGATGACCGGCCCCCATTTGTCGTAATCTTCGCGGAGAAGCCGGCCCATCTCGGCCGGACCGAAGCCGGTGACTTCGAAGCCGAGCGGTTCCAGGCGCTGGCGGATATCCGGCTGGCGGATCGCACTGCCCGCGGCCGCGGCGAGCACGTCGACGATCGCTGGCGGCGTGCCGGCCGGCGCGAACAGCCCGTACCAGGCCGAACCCTCGATATCGTAGCCGCTCTCCTTGAAGGTCGGCACGTCAGGATAGCGCGGCGCGCGGCGGGCGCCGGACGAGGCCAGGATGCGGAGCTTGCCGGCTTGCGCCAGCGGCCCGAGGTCGGTGAGCGGCAGGATGGCCGCGGGGATCTCGCCCGCCAGCAGCGCCGGCAGCACTTGCGCGGTGCCCTTGTAGGGCACGTAGGTCATGTCGAGACCGGCGGTGCGCGCGAACAACAGGCCGAAGAAATGCGGCAGGCTGCCGGTCGCGGCCGAGGAGAAGTTGGCGTACTCGCCGCCCTGTTTCACCAGCGCGACGTATTCGGCGAGGGTGAGCGCCGCGACCTTCGGTCCGACGCCCAGGCCGAGCTGGAACGCGCCGATATGCGCCACCGGCGCATAGTCCTTGAAGGGATCGTAATCGAGCTTGGCATAGGAATGCGGGAAGGCCGCCATGTTGGCGAGCGGGGTCAGTAGCAGAGTGTCGCCGTCCGGCGCGGCGGCTTTGACCGCCATGTTGGCGATGATGCCGGAGGCGCCCGGCTTGTTGTCGACGATCACCGTGCGGCCGAGCGATTCGCGCAGCTTGTCGGCCAGCAGGCGGGCGACCGCGTCGAGGCCGGCGCCGGCCGGATAGCCGACGACGAGGTGCAGCGGCCGGTCCTGCGCGTGCGCCGTGCCGGCGATCGCGAGGCCGGCCGCCAGCGCGGCGCGGCGTGTCAATCGATGCAAGGCGTTTCCTCCCGGACGCGAAAGCTAGGGTCTGCCCGCGAAATTGTCACTCGGCGCGAAATTGACTTCGGCGGCGCTCGGCCGCACTTTTCGACCATGGCCGATACCATGCAATTCGCGCCCGACTACGATGCGCCGATCGACTACATGCGGCGCACGCGCGACTATTACATCGCGCTGGGCTACGACAATCCCTATCGCTGGGCACATTATGTCGATGCGCCGTTCACGCCGCTCACGAAGCCGCTGAAGGGCAGCACGCTGGCGTTGATCACCACGGCGGCGCCACACCAGCCCGACAAGGGCGACCAGGGACCGGGCGCGGCCTACAACGCGGCGGCCAAGTTCTACACCGTCTTTTCTGGCGACACCTCGCACGATCACGACACGCGCATCAGCCACATCGGCTACGACCGCAAACACACCACGGCCAAGGACTCCAACACCTGGTTCCCTCTGCCGCTGATGCGCGAGTTCGCAGGCCAAGGCCGCTTCACACTCGCCAGGCGCTTCCATGGCGCGCCAACCAACCGCAGCCAGCGAGTCACGCTCGAGACCGACGCGCCGGAAATCCTGGCGCGCTGCCGGCAGGACCAGGTCGATGCCGCGCTGCTCGTGCCCACTTGACCCGTCTGTCACCAGACCGTGAGTCTGGTCGCCCGATATCTCGAGCGGAACGGCATCCCGACGGTGGTCATGGGCGCCGCCAAGGACATCGTCGAATGGGCCGGCGTGCCGCGCTTCCTGTTCAGCGACTTCCCGCTCGGCAATTCGGCCGGCAAGCCGCACGAGCCGGACACCCAGCGCTTCACGCTCGACCTGGCGCTCAAGGTGCTGGAGAGCGCCGTGGGCCCGCGCACCACGGTGCAGTCGCCGCTGCGCTGGAACGAGGACGGCGACTGGAAGCAGGACTACAACAATCTCGCGCGCATGCCGCCCGAGGAAGTCGCCAAGCGCCGCGCCGAGTTCGACAAGGTGAAGCAGGTGGCGCTGCAGCAGCGCAAGCAGGCGGGCGTCGCGTAGAGGTAAGGGTGAGATGGAGATGAGCAAGCCGTTTGCCGGCGTGAAGATCCTCGACTTCACGCGCGTCCTCGCCGGGCCCTACAGCTCCTATCAGCTCGCGCTGCTCGGTGCCGACGTGATCAAGGTCGAAAGCCGCGAAGGCGACGACATGCGCTACGGCAATCGCGCCAACGAGTGGGAGAAGCGCGGCATGGCCGCGCCCTGGATTTCGGTCAATGCCGGCAAACGGTCGATCACGCTCGACCTCAAGCAGCCCAAGGCGATCGAGATCGTCAAGCGGATGGTGCCCACCGTCGACGTGGTGATGGAGAACTTCCGGCCAGGCGTGATGGACAAGCTCGGCATCGGCTACGAGACCCTGAAGGCGATCAATCCGCGGCTGATCTACTGCGCCGTCTCGGGCTTCGGCCAGGTCGGGCCCGACCGCGCGACGGCGGCATTCGACGGCATGATCCAGGCAATGTCGGGCCTGATGTCGATCACTGGCTTCCCGCAGAACGGCCCGACGCGCGTGGGCTTCGCCGGCGCCGACGTGATGTCGGGCGCGACGGCGGCGTTCGGCGTCGCCTCGGCGCTCTACCAGCGCACCCATACCGGCAAGGGCCAGCTGGTCGACGTCGCCATGATCGACGCGGTGATGGGCTATCTCGCCCAGCAGTTCACCGAGCACCTGATCACCGGGCGCGTGCACGAGCAGGCCGCCAACCTGTCGGTGACGCGCAAGCCGACCGGCAACCTGTTCAAGACCGAAGACGGCTGGATGGTGCTGGCGGTGATGACCGAGCCGCAGTTCCAGCGCCTGATGAAGGTGCTGGGTCGCGCCGACGCGCTGGCCGATCCGCGCTTCGTCGACTGGCCGACCCGCATCGCCAACAACACCGCGCTGCACGAGATCATCGAGGCGGTCATGAAAACCGAGACTTCGGCGGCCTGGACGGCGCTGTTCGCCAAGCACGACATCCCGGCCGGCCGCGTGCTGTCGATCCCCGAGACCGCGCAGCTCGACCTCTTCCAGCACCGCACCGTGCTGCAGACCGTCGAGACCGAGTACGGCCCGATCAAGGTCGTCGGCTCGGGATTCCGGCTGGAGCATGGCGGCGGCTCGGTCGAGCGCCCGCCCGCCAAGCTCGGCCAGCACACCGACGAGGTGCTGGGCGAGGCGGGCTACTCTCCAGCCGAGATTGCCGAGATGCGGACGGCCAAGGTCGTCTAATCGGCGGTGCCTGCGCCGCGGGCGCCCCCTTCGCCTTGTCTTCTGCGGTCTTCAATTCGGCGCGGATTTGCCGAAGGTCAGGGACGTGGTGGCGGCGACTGCAAGAACCCGAAGGGTGTGCATGGGCTACTTCTTGTCGACTTTGGGAAGCTCGATCTTGATCTCCGTCTTGGACTCTTTCTGCCCCGGAAGCGTTCCGCCAAGCATGAAGAATGCGCCACCGGCCACGACGATGCAAAGTGCACCGACGATAAAATAGAGCATGCCATTGTTTCCGCTCGTGGTGCCGTCGGCCATATCGTTCCCCTTGTTCGTTGTCTCGCGTGAACGCAGCCCCGAGGGGACGGTTCACCGGGCAATACCGGTTTGATCTGCCCGCACTTGGGTCTAAGATCGCGGCAGTCCAAGGGGGGCCCCGTCAGGGGGCTGAGATACCGACAGCCGAGAGGCAGCGCGGTGACCCTTTGAACCTGATCCGGGTCATGCCGGCGAAGGGACAGGATGCCTCCTTTGCACGACACCTCCGGATCTCCTTTTGTCGATTAGCCACGGGAGATCCTCGTCATGGACACCATCATTCCGACCCCCAAGGTCACGACCGGTCCGCTGCCGGCCTCGCAGAAAATCTATGTGACGCCCGAGGCGGCGCCCGACATCGGCGTGCCGCTGCGCGAGATCACGCTCTCCTCGCCGGCCGAGCCCAAGGTCCGCGTCTACGACACGACCGGCCCCTATACCGATGCCGGCGTCGCGATCGACGTGCGCAAGGGCCTGGCGCAGGTGCGGCGCGGCTGGGTCGTGTCGCGCGGCGGCGTCGAGGAATATGACGGCCGGCCAATCCAGCCGATCGACAACGGCAACGTGAAGGCCGCGGCGCTGCTGCCGTTCCCCAACACGCGCAGGCCGCTGCGCGGCCTCGACGGCCACAAGATCACGCAATACGAATGGGCCAAGGCCGGCGTGATCACCAAGGAGATGATCTACGTCGCCGCGCGCGAGAATCTCGGCCGCCGGCAGGCGCACGAGCTCGCCCAGGAGCGGCTGGCCGACGGCGAGAGCTTTGGCGCGGCGCTGCCTGACTTCATCACGCCGGAATTCGTCCGCCAGGAGATCGCGCTCGGTCGCGCCATCATCCCGGCCAACATCAACCACACCGAATTGGAGCCGATGATCATCGGCCGCAATTTCCTGGTGAAAATCAACGCCAACATCGGCAACTCGGCGGTCACCTCCTCGATGGAGGAAGAGGTCGAGAAGATGGTGTGGGCGATCCGCTGGGGCGCCGACACGGTCATGGACCTGTCGACCGGCCGCAACATCCACGACACCCGAGAATGGATCGTGCGCAACGCACCGGTGCCGATCGGCACGGTGCCGATCTACCAGGCGCTCGAGAAGGTCGGCGGCGATCCGACCAAGCTCAACTGGGAGGTCTTCCGCGACACGCTGATCGAGCAGGCCGAGCAGGGCGTCGACTACTTCACGATCCACGCCGGCGTGCGGCTCGCCCATGTGCCGCTGACCGCGAGCCGGGTGACCGGGATCGTCAGCCGCGGCGGCTCGATGATGGCGCAATGGTGCCTGACCGAGCATCGCGAGAGCTTCCTCTACGAGCACTTCGGCGACATTTGCGACATCATGCGCAAGTACGACGTGTCGTTCTCGCTGGGCGACGGGCTGCGCCCCGGCTGCAACGCCGACGCCAACGACGCCGCGCAGTTCGCCGAGCTGACCACGCTCGGCGAGCTGACCAAGATCGCCTGGGACAAGGGCTGCCAGGTCATGATCGAGGGGCCGGGCCATGTGCCGATGCACAAGATCAAGGCCAACATGGACAAGCAGCTTCGCGAGTGCGGCGAGGCGCCGTTCTATACGCTGGGGCCGCTCGTCACCGACATCGCGCCGGGCTACGACCACATCACCTCGGGCATCGGCGCCGCCATGATCGGCTGGTTCGGCACGGCGATGCTCTGCTACGTCACGCCCAAGGAGCATCTCGGCCTGCCCGACCGCGACGACGTGAAGGTCGGCGTCATCACCTACAAGATCGCCGCCCACGCCGCCGACCTCGCCAAGGGCCATCCCGCGGCGCGGCTGCGCGACGATGCGCTCTCCAAGGCGCGCTTCGACTTCCGCTGGATCGACCAGTTCAACCTGTCGCTCGATCCGGCGACGGCGGAGAAGTTCCACGACGAGACGCTGCCCAAGGACGCGCACAAGACGGCGCATTTCTGCTCGATGTGCGGGCCGAAGTTCTGCTCGATGCGCATCACCCAGGACATCCGCGACTACGCCAAGAAGGGCATGGCGGAGATGAGCGCCAAGTTCAAAGCCGGCGGCAACGAGCTGTACGTGGTGCCGGACAAGTCGCTGTCTGACCGCGACAAGGCGGCGGACTGAAGGCGCTGTCCCCTTTGACAGGGGCGACGGCTAGCTAACGCTTGCCGTCGCCCCTGAAGGTGATCTCGTAATTCAGGATGACCCGGAATTCGCGGGCGCCAGTGCTGCTGCCGTTGAGGTTGCCCTGGACCAGGCCGGCGCGGCCGCGCAGCGACAGGGGCTTCAGCCAATCCGGCCGGTCGATTGCGTCGAACCGATATTCGGTATCGAAGTCGAACTCGGTGTTCTGGGTCAGATAGGCGCGCGTGTTGGGGTCGATCGCGCCGCTGCCCATGGTGGCGCTGGTGCGGAAGGTGAGGCCGGGCAGCCCGAGGCCCTTGAAGTCATATCCGGCGCCCACCTGGAAGGCCCGCTCGTTGGCGTGGTCGAAGTCCCTGACTTGCTGCTTGGTGTAGCCCAGCCAGACGCCGTATGGCTCGCGGTAGGGCGCGCTGTCGCCGACCTGGGTATAGACGCCGAGCAGGGTGAAGTCGCCCCAGCCGAGCGTCGCCTTGAGGCCCCCCGACCAGGTGCTGAATGTCCGGCCGGTCAGTGCGTTGGTGCCGTTGCTGCCCTGGACCATCATGTTGCCCGACAGGCCGAAGGTGATGTCGGGCGCGAGCGGCGTCGACCATTGGGCATCGCCATAGCCCGAGGTCAGGATGTCCTCCACGAAATAGCCCGAGACGCGCAAGGCCAGGTTCGGGATAGGCTTGTAGCGCAGGCTGCCGAGCAACATGCCGGAGCTGCGCGTCGCGGGCGGCCGGCCGTACTGGTTGATCGCGACCGTCGCCATGTCGAGGAAATCCGTCTGGTTGCGGGGCTTCATGCGCGCCACGTAGCCCGCGAAGTAGGCGACCGGTCCGACCGCACCGCGCAAGGCGTAGGCCTCGAAGGTGCTGGGCGTCATGCGGTCGTCGCGCGAATTGACCTCGAGCTCGTCGATCAGCTGGCGGTAGGCGGTGAAGGTCTGGTCGAACAGCTTGAGCGAGCCGTAGAGCTGGCCCAGCACCCAATAGCCGTACTGCCCCGGCTTGAGCAGGTTCGTGCCGTCGGTGCTCTGCGGCGCCCATAGCGGCTGCGACGTGTAGCCGACCGCGCCGAAGCGCACGGTGTCGTGCAGCCAGCCGGTCTGGTAGCCCAGCCAGCCGCCGCCGGCCCACGCGACGTTGTTCGGCGGATTGGGATCGGTGCGGTCGAAATAGTAGCTGCTCAGGTGGACCGTTGCGGTAGCCTCATCGCGCAAGAAGCGCCGCAGATCCGAGCCCACCTCCTGGGCCGCCGCCGGATCCGCCAAGGTCAGCAACAGGGCGGCCAAGGCGCCCGATCGCGGCCTCGCTGCAGTCCTGGTCGTGATCACCGCCAAACCGCCCCTCCGGCCGGAACCTTAAACAATTCTCCTCCGGCCTGGGTCCTTCCTGTGATTTCGGCGTTACATGCCGGTCCGAGGTCATCCTTGCGCCCCTGCGGTTGCTGGGGGAGACTCCGGCGGCTCCTTGCGTATGATGGTGACAGACTTGGCTTGGGGGCGAACTAATAGATGACGCGGCTCAGGACCCTCCTAGGTATTGGGATGGGGGTGGCAATCGTCGTCGCCGCCGGCTGGTACATCACGACCCATGGCAGCTCGACCCAGCAGGCTGGCGCAAACCGCGGCGGCCGCTTTGCACAGGGTGCGGCGACGCCGGTCGGCATCGCGGCGGCCGCCAAGGCCGACATCCCGATCGTGGTCAAGGCGCTGGGCACCGTCACGCCGCTCGCCAACGTAACGATCAAGACCCAGATCACCGGCCAGCTCATCCAGGTCGACTTCACCGAGGGCCAGGCGGTCAAAAAGGGCGACCTGCTCGCCGTCGTCGACCCGCGGCCCTACGAGGTGGCGCTGCAGAACGCGCAGGGCACGCAAGCCAAGGACGAGGCGCTGCTCAAGAACGCGCAGATCGACCTCCAGCGCTATGCGACCCTGGTCAAGCAGGACTCGATTGCCCGCCAGCAATACGACACCCAGGCCGCCCTGGTGCGCCAGTACGAGGCGCAGCTCATCACCGACCAGGCGGTGGTCGACAACGCCAAGCTCAACCTCGTCTACACGCGCATCATCGCGCCGGTGGCCGGCCGCATCGGCCTGCGCCTGGTCGATCCCGGCAACTACATCACGATGGGCGACGCTACCGGTATCTGCGTCATCACCCAGATGCAGCCGATGTCGGTGCTGTTCACCATCCCCGAGGATACGCTGCCGGTGGTGCGCAAGCGGCTGCGCGACGGCGCCAAATTGCCGGTCACGGCGCTCGATAGAGCGCAGAAGAACCAGCTCGGCGTGGGCGAGCTCTCCACCACCGACAACCAGATCGACACCACCACCGGCACGGTGAAGCTGCGCGCCACCTTCGACAATGCCGACGAGGCGCTGTTCCCCAACCAGTTCGTCAACATCCGGCTGCTGGCCGACACGGTGAAGGACGCGATCAGCGTTCCGGTCGCGGCGATCCAGCGCGGCCAGCCCGGCACTTTCGTCTATCTGGTGAAGGCCGACGACACGGTCGGCATCCGGGTCGTCGAGACCGGCGTGACTGACGGCGAGAAGATCGCCGTGGTCAAGGGCCTCGAGGTCGGCGACCAGGTGGTGATCGACGGCGTCGACCGGCTGCGCGACGGCGCCAAGATCCGCCGGCCGTCGGGCGGCGGGACGTCCGGCCCGCCGGTCGCGGCGGCGCCAGCCGACGGGCGGGCCGCGCCGGCAGCCGGGTCGGGCGACGGACAACGCCGCGGGGGCGTCGACCGGCAGGGCGACAGACAGGGGACACGCGGCGAGCGGCGCGGCGGCGGCGCAGACCGGCCGCCCGCGCAAACCAACCAGTAGTCGCGACCGCGACATGAATCCGTCGCGGATTTTCATCGAACGGCCGGTCGGCACGTCGCTGCTCATGGTGGCGATCATGATGGTCGGCATGATCGCCTACCGGTTCCTGCCGCTGTCGGCGCTGCCCGAGGTCGACTATCCGACGATCCGCGTGCTGACGCTCTATCCCGGCGCCGGGCCGGAGGTCATGACCTCCTCGATCACCGCGCCGCTCGAGCGCCAGTTCGGCCAGATGCCGGGCCTCAACCAGATGACCTCGACCAGCTCGGCCGGGGCGTCGGCGATCACTCTGCAGTTCGACCTCAAGCTCTCGATCGACATCGCCGAGCAGCAGGTCCAGGCCGCGATCAACGCTGCCGGCAACCTGTTGCCCGCCGACCTGCCGGCGCCGCCGATCTACGCCAAGGTCAACCCGGCCGACGCGCCGATCCTGACGCTCTCGGTCACCTCCAAGACCGATCCGCTGACCAAGGTCCACGACATGGTCGACAGCCGGCTCGCCCAGAAGATCTCGCAGATCCCCGGCGTCGGCCTGGTCAGCCTTGAGGGCGGCCAGAAGCCCGGCTACCGGATCCGCGCCAATCCCACGGCGCTCGCCGCCTACGGGCTCAACGTCGACGATCTGCGCACCACCATCACCAACGCCAACGTCAACACGCCCAAGGGCAATTTCGACGGCCCGACGCGCGCCTACACGATCAACGCCAACGACCAGATCACCGACCCCGCGATGTTCAACGACGTGGTGGTGGCCTATCGCAATGGCGCGCCGGTGCGCATGCGCGAGGTCGCGACCATCGAGGCGACGCAGGAGAACAACCGGCTGGCCGCCTGGGTGAACCAGACCCAGGCGGTGATCGTCAACGTGCAACGCCAGCCCGGCGCCAACGTCATCGCCGTGGTCGACAGCATCAAGGCGCTGCTGCCGACCCTACGCGAAACCCTGCCGCCGTCGTTCGATGTCGCGGTGCTGACCGACCGTACGCTCACCATCCGCGCCTCGGTGCACGACGTGCAGATCGAGCTGTCGTTCGCCGTCCTGCTGGTCGTCGGCGTGATCTTCCTGTTCCTCGGCGACTGGCGGGCGACCGTCATCCCCAGCCTCTCGGTGCCGCTGTCGCTGGTCGGCACCCTGGCGGTGATGTATCTCGCCAATTTCAGCCTCAATAACCTCTCGATCATGGCGCTCACCATCGCCACCGGCTTCGTGGTCGACGACGCCATCGTGATGATCGAGAACATCGCCCGCTATATCGAGGAGGGCGAGGATCCGTTCGCGGCTGCCCTCAAGGGCTCGGCGCAGATCGCCTTCACCGTGGTGTCGCTGACGGTGTCGCTGATCGCCGTGCTGATCCCGCTGCTGTTCATGGGCGACGTGGTCGGCCGGCTGTTCAGCGAGTTCGCGGTGACGCTGTCGGTCACCATCCTGATCTCGGCGGTGGTGTCGCTCACCCTGGTGCCGATGATGTGCGCCCAGCTGCTGCGCCGGCGGCCGGTGCCGGAGGGCGAGGAGCGCCGGCAGTCGGAGGCGCTGGGCTCGCGCTGGTTCAACCGGATGATCGAATGGTACGACCGCAGCCTGGTCGTGGTGTTCCGCCACCAGACGCTGACCCTGATCGTCGCGGTCGGCACCGTCGTGCTGACGGTGCTGCTCTACGTCGTCATCCCCAAGGGCTTCTTCCCGGTGCAGGACAACGGCCTGATCCAGGCCATCACCGAGGCACCGCAGAGCGTGTCGTTCCCGGCGATGAGCCAGCGCCAGCGCGCGCTCGCCGACGTCATCCTGAACGACCCGGACGTCGAGAGCCTGACCTCGTTCGTCGGCGTCGACGGCACCAACCCGACGCTCAACTCCGGCCGCATGCTGATCAACCTCAAGCCGCGCGACGTGCGCACGTTGAGCGCCGTGCAGATCATGCGGCGCATCCAGCGCGAGGCGGCGGCGCTGCCCGGCATCACCCTCTACATGCAGCCGTCGCAGGATCTCACCATCGATTCGACGATCAGCCGGACCCAGTACCAGTTCGTGCTCGAAAGCCCCAACCCCGAGGACTTCGACGTCTGGGTGCCGCGCCTGATGGACCGCATGGCGCACATACCCGAGATCACCGACGTCGCCACCGAGCTGCAGAGCAAGGGCCTGTCGATCTTCATCCGGATCGACCGCGACGCGGCGGCGCGCTTCGGCATCACCGCCGCCACGGTCGACAACCTGCTGTACGACGCGTTCGGCCAGCGCATCGTCTCGACCGTCTACACCCAGGCCAACCAGTATCGCGTGATCTACGAGGTCGAGCCGCAGATGGCGAAGAGCCTCGATGCGCTCTACAACCTCTATCTGCCCGGATCGGTCGCCGGCAAGCAGGTGCCGTTGTCGGCGGTCGCCACCTTCGAGGAGCGCACCTCGCCGCTGCGTCTCGACCGGCTGAGCCAGTTCCCGGCCACCACCGTGTCGTTCAACCTGGCGCCCGGCGCGTCGCTCGGCCAGGCGGTCGACGCCATCGCCGCGGCGCAGAAGGAAATCGGCATGCCGCGCTCGATCCAGAGCCATTTCCAGGGCGCGGCGCTGGCCTTCCAGAAGGCGCTCGACAGCCAGCTCATGCTGATCCTGGCGGCGATCGTCACGGTCTACATCGTGCTCGGCGTGCTCTACGAGAGCTACATCCATCCCATCACGATCCTGTCGACCCTGCCGTCGGCCGGGATCGGTGCGCTGCTGGCGCTGATGCTGGCCGGCGACGACCTCAGCGTCGTCGCGATCATCGGCATCGTGCTGCTGATCGGCATCGTCAAGAAGAACGCGATCATGATGATCGACTTCGCGCTCGACGCCGAGCGCAACGAGGGCAAGCCGCCGCAGGAGGCGATCCACCAGGCCTGCCTGCTGCGCTTCCGGCCGATCCTGATGACGACCATCGCCGCGCTGGTCGGCGCATTGCCGCTCATGGTGGGCAGCGGCACCGGCTCGGAGCTGCGCCATCCGCTCGGCCTCACCATCGTCGGCGGCCTGATCGTCAGCCAGATGCTGACGCTGTTCACCACGCCGGTGATCTATCTCGCCTTCGACCGGGTCGGCCGCCGCCTGCGCGGCGTGCCGCTCGACACGCCGGCCTATCCGCTGGCGCCGCGCAGCGAGGGCCCGAGCCCCGGCGAGCTGCCCGGGAGTTACCAGCCGTGATGAGCCTGTCGGCCCCGTTCATCGCCCGGCCGGTGGCGACGACCCTGCTGACGCTCGGCGTCCTGCTGGCCGGCATCATGGGTTTCATGAAATTGCCGGTGGCGCCGCTGCCCAAGATCGACTTCCCGACCATCCAGGTAACCGCCAGCCTGCCCGGCGCCTCGCCCGACACGGTGGCGACCAGCGTGACCACGCCGCTCGAGCGGCGTCTGGGGGCGATCGCCGGCGTCACCGAGATCACCTCGACCAGCACGGTCGGCAACTCGCGGATCACGCTGCAGTTCGACCTGTCGCGCTCGATCGATGGCGCGGCGCGCGACGTGCAGGCCGCCATCAACGCCGCGCGCGCCGACCTGCCGGCC
>VBAF01000324.1:6490-9250 GCA_005884705.1 Alphaproteobacteria bacterium | reverse complement strand
GGACGGCGCCAAGGACATCCGCCGCGTCTCCGATCCTCACCTGCGCATCAAGGACCTCGACCGCGACGGCGTCGACGCCGAGGTGATCTACGGCATCCTGGGCGCCTCGAGCCGGCTCAACGACAAGGATGCGTCGAACGAGATGCTGCGCATCTACAACGACTGGCTGAAGGACTTCTGCAGCCACTATCCGGACCGGCACATCGGCCTCGCCTGCCTGCCCTACGGCGACATCGACGCGGCGGTGAAGGAGATCTACCGCGTCGCCAAGCTCGGGATCAAAGGCCTCGAGCTCTCGTGCTCGTGGGACATGGAGCCGATGTGGCATCCGCCAACGTGCCGCCCGACATGATCGGCAAGTACCCCGGCCGGGTCGGCCGCTCGGTGTTCTTCACCGTGGTGTCCGGCTTCCAGATGAACCTGGTGAACATCCTGGCGGCGATCATCGCGGCCAACGTGCTGGAGCGCTATCCGCATGTCCGCATCGCCTTCGGCGAGTCGGGCTGCGGCTGGATCCCCTATGCGCTCGATCGCATGGACTTCGAATGGGAGGACCGCTTCACCGACCTCGGCCTCAAGATGAAGCCGTCGGACTACTGGCGCCGCCAGTGCAAGGCGACCTTCCAGTTCGACCGCATCGGCGCCAAGCTGATCGACGACATGGGCGCAGAGAGCCTGATGTGGGGCTCCGACTACCCGCACGGCGACGGCGTGTGGCCGCATTCGGATCGGTACATCAAGGAGCAGTTCGCCGAGGTCTCGCCCGAGGTGACCAGGATGATCACCTGCACCAACGCCGGCAAGTTCTACGGGCTGATCAACTGACAGTATCGCAGCATGGCTGCGATACTGTCATCCCGAACGAAGTGAGGGATCTTTAGGCCGCAGAAAGATCCCTCGCCGACGCTCGGGATGACAGACTACTCCCGACGGCGCGTGGCGATCACGCGCCGTTTTCGCGTCTGCGGTTCGACCTCAAGAGAAGGCCTTGAAGGTGATCAGCGTGAAGGTGTCCTTCACGCCGGCCAGCGTCTGGATCTTGCTGGTGACGAAGTGGCCGATGTCGGTCTTCTCGTCGAGATAGCACTTCATCAGCAGGTCGTACTGGCCCGAGGTCGAATAGACCTCGGAGACGTTCTCGACCCCGACCGCCTCGTCGGCGACCTCGTAGGCCTTGCCGAGGTCGCACTTCACCATGACGAAGATCGTCTGCATGTCCCGCCTCTGTTGCGGGTCGCAGTCTAGCGTCCGGAACGGGCGAGGAAAGCCGGGACGTGGTCGCCGAGACCGACTGGTACCGCACCGTCGTCGCGCTCGCGGCGGCGGTCGTGCGGACGCTCCTGGCTGCGGGCCGGACGCTCGGCCCGCTGCTCGCGGCGCGGTTCACGCTGCTGGGGCTCGCGGGGCTGAGCGTCGCGGGCCGGGGCCTCGCGGGGCTGAGTCTCGCGCCTCGGCTCGCGCTCCGGACGACGCTCGCGATGCGGCCGCTCGGCGCGGGGCTCGCGCACCACCGGCGCCGCCTCGGCCTGCAGCTCGACCGGCGCTTGCTCGCGCGGCTCGCTGCGCGGCGCACGCTCCTCGCGCGGCTCACGGCGCGGACCGCGCGAACGTTCCGGCGCTCCGCCACTGCGGCCTCCGCTGCGTCCGCCACGGCCCCGGCCGCGTCGGCGGCCGTCGGACGCCTCGAAGGCAATGGTCTCCATGCCCGGCACAACGATGCGCGGGATCTGCGTGCCGATCAGCTTCTCGATCGCCTCGACGAGGCCGCCTTCGTCGGGCGAGGCCAAGGTGAAGGAATGGCCGGTCTTGCCGGCGCGGCCGGTGCGGCCGATGCGGTGGACGTAGTCCTCGGGCGAGAACGGCACGTCGAAGTTGAAGACGTGGCTCATGTCGACGATGTCGAGGCCACGGGCGGCGACGTCGGAGGCCACCAGGATCTGAATCTCGCCCTGCTTGAACTTGTCGAGCGTCTCCATGCGCGCCGGCTGGCTCATGTCGCCATGCAGCGCGCCGGCATTGAAACCCTGCTTCTTGAGCGCGGTATGAAGGGTGGCGACGTCGCGCTTGCGGTTGCAGAACACGAGGGCGTTCTTGATGTCCTGCTCCCTGATCAGCCGGATCAGCGCCTCGCGCTTGTCCTCTTCCGGCACGACCACGATGCCCTGGACGATGTTGGTCCCGGCCGAGGCGGGCGGCGACACGGTGACTTCCTTCGGGT
Source organism: Alphaproteobacteria bacterium (assembly GCA_005884705.1). Taxonomy (GTDB): domain Bacteria; phylum Pseudomonadota; class Alphaproteobacteria; order Reyranellales; family Reyranellaceae; genus Reyranella. The sequence goes on along the minus strand of VBAF01000324.1, from coordinate 7,032 downwards.
TCTGAAGGAAGCGATCGCCCAGCCGCTTGATCTCGGGCGGCATGGTGGCGGAGAAGAACAGCGTCTGCCGCAGCTTCGGCAGGTAGCTCACGATCCGTTCGACGTCGGGAATGAATCCCATGTCGAGCATTCTGTCTGCTTCGTCGATCACCAAAACCTTGACGTCGTTGAGCAGCACCTTGCCGCGCTCGAAATGGTCGAGCAGCCGGCCGGGCGTGGCGATCAGCACGTCGACGCCCTTCTCGAGCGCGCGTTCCTGGTCGTCGAAGCTCACGCCGCCGATCAGCAGCGCCATGCTGAGCTTGTTGTACTTGCCGTAGATGTCGAAGTTCTCGGCGACCTGGGCGGCGAGCTCGCGCGTCGGCTCCAGGATCAGCGAGCGCGGCATGCGCATCTTGCCGCGGCTGCCGGCCAGGATGTCGATCATGGGGAGGACGAAGGAGGCGGTCTTGCCGGTGCCCGTCTGGGCGCATCCGAGGACGTCTCGGCCCATCAGCACGATGGGGATGGCTTTTTCCTGGATCGGGGTGGGCGTCGTATAG
>VBAF01000324.1:353-6429 GCA_005884705.1 Alphaproteobacteria bacterium | reverse complement strand
GTCGGGGGCGGTCCACCAAAGGCTCAAGCTGGGCGAGCCGGACCGCTGACGAGGGTGATATGAGGCTTGGGCCCGCTCAAGTCAATGCAGCCCCCATGCGCGGCAGGGTCGCGGGCGCGCTAGGCTTTCAGCTCGATCTCGACGAACACGAATTCGAAGCTGTTGGGGTTGATCACGTCATGCTCGACGCCCGTCTGGCGCGCATAGGAGACGCCCGCGCGCAGCGGCGCCGGCACGGTCGCCCTGCCGTCGAAGACGTGCAGCTCGCCGGTCGTGACCGGGACCACGACATAGTCGTGCATGTGCTTGTGCCAGCCGGTATGGCCGCCCGGCGGGAAGCGCCATTCGGTGACGATGACCCGGTCGTTCTCCACCTGGATGGTGGGTTTTGCCAGCGGGCGGTCCTTGTCGGTCATGGCGTCGTTCATGGCCGCAAAAGCTAATGGCAACCCGGCCTTTTGTCAGGTGACAGGAAGGCGCGCCCTGATATCGTGCATATGCACGTAATTCCGGAGGCGTTCCTGTCCCATCCCCTGCTCACCGCCCCGATCGGCCGCAGCCTGTGGCGGCTGGCGGCGCCGACCACGGCCGTGATGATCGTGCAGACCTTCGTCGCCATCGCCGAGACCTATTTCTTCGGCCGGCTCGGCACCGAGGCGCTGGCGGGCTTCGCGCTGGTCTTCCCGTTCATGATGCTGATGACGATGATGGCGGCCGGCGGCATGGGCGGCGGCGTCGCCGCGGCGATGGCCCGCGCGCTGGGCGGCAAGCGGCTCGAGGATGCGCGGGCGCTGGTGCTGCATGCGCTGGTGCTGGGCTTGGGCTTCGCGTTGCTCTTCAGCCTGCTCGCCTGGACCGTCGCGCCGACCCTGTTCCGGCTGCTCGGCGGCGAGGGCAAGGCACTCGCCAATGCCGAGACCTACAGCCACGTGCTGTTCACCGGCTCAGCGGCGGTGTGGGCCAACTTCTTCTTTGCCGCCCTGCTGCGCGGCGGCGGCGATGCAGCGACGCCCGGCCGCTACATGCTGATCTCCTCGATCTTGCAGATCCCGCTGTCGGGTGTGCTGGCGCTGGGCCTCGGCGACTGGAACGGGCTCGGCATGGCGGGCCCGGCTGCCTCCTCGGTCATCACCATGACCTGTGCCGCGGCGCTGCAGGCGCGCGCCCTGTGGCGCGGCAAACTCGGCTTCCGGCCGGCCATCACCGGCATCCCGCTCGAGCGGCGGCTGTTCTGGGAAATCCTCAAGGTCGGGCTGATCGCCTCGTTCTCGGCGCTGACCGCCAACCTCACCGCGATGCTGGTGACCGGGCTGGTCGGACGCTTCGGCGTCGCCGCGCTGGCGGGCTACGGCATCGGCGTGCGGCTCGAGTTCATGCTGGTGCCGCTCGCCTTCGGCATCGGCTCGGGCCTCACCACGCTGGTCGGCGTCGCGGCCGGCGCGCACGACTGGAAGCGCGCGGTACGGGTTGCCTGGATCGGAGGGCTCGCTGCCTTCCTCCTGATCGGCACCTTCGGCTGGATCGTGGCGCTCGTGCCCGAGGGCTGGTCGCGGCTGTTCAGCAGCGATCCGCAGGTGATCGCCGCAACCGTCGCCTACATCACCCATGTGGCGCCGTTCTACTGCCTGTTCGGGCTCGGCATGACTCTCAGCTTCGCGAGCCAAGGCGCCGGCCGCATGAAGGCGCCGTTCTTCGCCGGCATCGCCCGCCTGATCGTGGCGACCACGGGCGGCTGGTTCGCGATCGAGCGGCTGGGCGCCGGGCTCGACGGCGTGTTCGCCGCGATCGCCGTGGGCATCGTCCTGTTCGGCGCGATGATCGCGCTGCCCCTGCTGGTGAAACCTTGGGCCCCCAAACGTGTTAGGCTTGCACCCGCAACGGGAGCAAGCGATGGCCCGCCTCTCGACGATCGCCACCTGGAACCGCAACCCCGCTGATGAAGAAGCGATGGGCGCCGCCCATGCACCGATCTGGCGGCGCATGGTCGAGGTCTCGGTGCCGCACGACATTCGCGAATCGACGGTGCTCGACTACGGCTGCAACCAGGGCGGCTTCCTGCGGCTGCTCCACGACATCGCCCGCGAATCGGTGGCCCGCGCCGAATTGCTGAAGGGCCAGCGGCCGATCGCCTACAAGGTGGCCGACCAGGCGGCGACGCTCGGCCAGACCTTCGACTTCGCCTTCAGCCACGAGGTGATCTACCTGCTGCCCGACGTGGCCGAGCATGCGCGCGACATCAAGGCGGCGCTGCGGCCCGGCGGCAGTTATATCGCCGCCATCGGCTGCCACACCGATTCCAGCCTGTGGCCGCGCTGGCGCAAGTTGATCGCCGAGACCTCGTCGATCCCGCTCTACGATCATTCGTTGGAGGACGTCTCGCGGGCCTTCGCCGAAACGGGCTTCAACGTTTCGGTGCGGCCGCTGGCGCTCAACGCCTTCATGCACGTCACGATCGGCAGCGCCTATTTCCCCAAGGTCACCGACCAACTGCGCTACTACACCGCCGACAAGGTGCTGTTCAGGTTCGTTCGCCAGCCTTGAACACGGGATAGCCGTGCACGTCCGTCTCGCGCTCGAGATAGGTCGTGACGCGCTCGGCGTTGGCATGGATGCCGAGCAGCCGCAGCGGCTTGTCGCCCAGCACCCGGAAGCCGTGCGGTGTCTCGGGCGGCACCGCCACGCAATCGCCGGCCTTCAGCCGATGCGGCGTGTCCTCCTCGCCCTGCAGCCAGACCTCGGCCTCGCCGTCGATGATGAACAGCAGCTCGGTGTAGGGATGCCAGTGCATCGAGGCAACGTAACCCGGCGCCGCGGTCTGGATGCCGGTGCGCACCGGCGTGTCGCCGTCGGCGACCAGCGGATGGTAGAAGGACAGCGGACCGAACTCGACCCGCGAGGCGTCTGCCAGCTTGGCGATCTTGAGCGGATGGGTCATGGCGCCGAGCCTACGCCCGCACGCCCAGCCTCCGCAACGAGCGGTCGAGCCAAAGGGCGGCCACCTTCTCCTGCACGCTGTTCTGGCGCAGCCGCTGGCGCAGGCAGGCGAAGTCGACGCGGTCGAGCTCCTGGTCCTGGTTGAAGCAGGAGAACACCACCGACTCCTTGCCGGTCACCGGATCCTTGTGGAGCTGCAGGCACTGGGCGCAGATCTCCTTCATCATGCATTGCATCGGCGAGTTTATCGATCCCAGCGCGCGGTGGTCGGGCTTCAGGTAGGGCTTGAGCAGCGAGTGCCGCGCGAGTCGCACCGCGTTCATCATGCCGTCCGAGCCGATGGCGATCAGCCGGTCGGCGTCGTTGAAGGCGATCGGCTGCTCGCCGAGCTCGCCCGCGGCGTACATCTGCATCGCCTCGACGATGTTGGCCACCACCGCCTTGTCCTGCGGCCGTGTCGGGGCAAAGCCCGGGTCCTCATCGCAGCACCACACGACGACGTCGGCGGCCGCCTCGATCTCCTCGATCTTGTAGCGGTCGATCACGCGCTTGTAGCCCGCGAAGTAGAGCACCTTGCTGCCGGCGCGGCGGAACGCCTGGCCGATCGAGAACAGCACGGCATTGCCGAGGCCGCCACCCGCCAGCACGACCGTCTCGCCGGGCTCAATCTCGGTCGGCGTGCCGGTCGGACCCATGACGATCACCGGCTCGCCAGGCTCCAAGAGCGCGCAGAGATCGGACGAGCCGCCCATCTCGAGCGTGATCAGCGACAGCAGACCCTTGTCCTTGTCGACCCAGGCGCCGGTCAGCGCCAGGCCCTCCATGGTGAGCAGCGTGCCGTCGATCTTCTTCGACCGCGCCTCGTAGTTCTGCAGGCGGTAGAACTGGCCGGGCTCGAAGTTGCGCGCCGCCGCCGGCGCCTCGACCACGACCTCGACGATGGTCGGCGTCAGGCGATCGACGCGCACGACCGTGGCGCGCCACGCCTTGTTGGCCTCGGAGAGGATCTCCCGCGGCGAGCGCTGCGCAGCCGGCAGCTTCGCCATGGCTCGCGTCAGCACCGGATAGCCCTGCTTGGCGCCGCCCATCGCCTTGACCACGTTGCCGGCGAAGGAGGGATGCAGGTCGCCGAAGAACGACATGAAGCGGCCGTCGGCGTGGCGATACATCAGCACGCGCACCTCGGCCGGCTTGGCGATGCGTTCGGGTGTCGCCGGCGCGCCGTCTTCGTCAAGCGCGCGGAAGTACTTGCCATCGATGAAGGCGTGGGTGGCGTCCTCGCGCGCCAGGACCGTATTCGGCTGTGTGCCGGCGGCGACCAGGATGGTGCGGGCAGGCAGCGTCGCCTCGACCTTCTCGCCACCCTGTTGGCCAGCGACCTTGAGCGCCCGGGCGGCGCCGTATGCATCGACCTCGACCGCGACCGGCGACAGGCCCTCGGCGAAGCGGATGTCCTCCTCCAGCGCCTTGTGCACTTCCTCGTGGTTGAGCGTGTAGGACGGCGAATCGATCAGCCGCCGGCGATAGGCAATCGTGACGCCACCCCAGCCGTTGATCAGCCTCTCGATCGCGGGCTCGCGACCCTCGCCCGCCGCCGCGGCGCGCTCGGCGCGGATCGCCAGGGCGTGGGCGATGAACTCCTCGGCGATCTCGCGCTCTTCCTCGCTCCACACCGGCTTCTTCTCAAGCGCCTCGTAGCGTGCCAGGAACTTCTCGACCTGCAGCGGATAGTAAGCGAGCGACTCGGTCGCCGTGTCGATCGCCGTCAGGCCGCCGCCGATCACCACCACGGGCAGGCGGATTTGCAGGTTGGCGATCGAGTCCTTCTTGGCGGCACCCGTGAGCTGCAGCGCCATCAGAAAGTCCGACGCCGCGCGCACGCCGCGGGCGAGGCCGTTCGGCAGGTCGAGCACGGTCGGCTTGCCCGCGCCGGCGCACAGCGCCACGTGGTCGAAGCCCAGGGCGAAGGCGTCCTCGACCGTCACCGTGCCGCCGAAGCGCACGCCGCCGAACATCGAGAACGACGCGCGCCGCTCGAGCAGCAGGCGCACCAGCTTGAGGTAGTTCTTGTCCCAGCGCACGGTGATGCCGTATTCGGCGACGCCGCCGAAGCCGGCCATCGCGCGGTCGCCGAGATCCTCGCGCAGAGTGGCGATGTCCTTCACCGCCTCGAACGGGACACGCGCGCCGTTCGCCTCGACTCCCGATTGCGCCGCCGGCAGAGGCTCGATCTTGAGGCCGTCGATGCCGACCACCGTGTGGCCGTCATTCATCAGGTGATGGGCGAGGTTGAAGCCGGCCGGGCCGAGCCCGACCACGAGCACCGTGCGTCCGGTCGACGGCCGCGGGATCGGCCGCCGCAGGTCGAGCGGGTTCCAGCGCGTCAGCAGCGAGTAGATCTCGAAGCCCCACGGCAGGCCGAGCACGTCCTTGAGGGTGCGCGTCTCGATCTGCGGGATGTCGACCGGCTCCTGCTTCTGATAGATGCAGGCCTTCATGCAGTCGTTGCAGATGCGGTGCCCGGTCGCCGCCACCAAGGGATTGTCGACCGCCGCCACCGCCAGCGCGCCGATCGAGAAGCCCTCGCTCTTGAGCAGGTTCATCTCCGAGATCTTTTCCTCGAGCGGGCAGCCCGCCAGCGTGACGCCGAACGGCGACTTCTGGAACTCGCCGGTCTTGCGGTCCCTGAGCCCCTTCGAGCAGCTGTCCTTGCCCTGGTTGTGGCACCAGATGCAGTAGAAGGCGTGGTCGAGCGCGCGGACCAGGTCGAAGCCCTCGTCGGTCAAGCCGAAGCCGTCGCGATGACGCAGCATCGCCCGCGGCAGCTTCAGGCGCGTGACGCCGTCCACCACCTCGGTCTCGATCGGCACCAGATGCTCGAAGTCGAGCCGGTGCGGCACCTTGAACAAGGGCCCGTCGCGATGGCGCTTCTTGCCTTCGGGACTATGCAGCGCCCAGGCGGCATAGCGCGTCAGCGCCTCGAGCTCCGGCGTCGGCGTCCCCACCTTGAAGTCCGCGCCGATCAGCGCACGCACCTTGAGCGCGAAGGCAAGCTCCCACGCTTCGAGATCATCATCGAGACGCACCGCCAGATCGATCGTCGGCCTGTCGAAGGCGGCGGCGACGTCGGCCTTGATGGCGC
>VBAF01000324.1:0-337 GCA_005884705.1 Alphaproteobacteria bacterium | reverse complement strand
GACGTGCGTCGCGCGCAGCGCGGCTGCCTCGGTCGTCACGCCGAACAGCGCGCCCACGAAGTCCTCGAGCGGCCGCGCAATCTCGATCAGCAGATTCGACTCGTCCTTGGCCGCGAGCCGGTCCGGCGCCGTCCGCGCCGCCATCAGCCGCGCATGCGCCTCGACGTTGGCGTCCTTCAGCCACGTCACGAACGCCGCGTCGAGACGGGCAAGTCCGTCGCGGTCGTACAGATCGTGGAAGCTCAGTCCATGACCGAGCGCCGGCGCGTTCATTGTCAGGATATCCGGATGGCGGGAGGGGTAATTCGTTCGTACGCGAACCGATTAACGAAGGCCG
>VBAF01000317.1 GCA_005884705.1 Alphaproteobacteria bacterium | reverse complement strand
CGACCGCTGCGTGCAGCGCGAGCGTTCTGCCCGCGCCGCGGGTCGCGTCAACCAGAACTATGCCGAGGCACGGCTGACCGCCGACGCGCGCGACGCCTGTTCGTCCTACGGCGTGGAACCGGGCATGCGCTACGACCGCTGCGTCGCCCGCGAGATCGAGCAGCGCGGCTATCGCGACGGCGCCAGCCGACCGGCCCCGATGTACCGCAATGACCCGTCCGGCAACCGGTTCGATTCTGAAGGCTATCGCGTCGATGCCAACGGCTATCGGATGCGCTCCTAGGCTTGACGATCGTCGGAGCGGCGGTCGCGCGTCGACTGCCGCTCTTGCGGCAAGCTCATCTCGGGTAAGCTGCTCCGAGCGATTACTTCGGCATGCCGGAGTAGCCGCCGGCAGCGGAAGCCAGGAAGAGGAATGCCGTGACCGGACACCACGAGACACTGAAAGCCTTGGTCGCGGCGTTCAATGCGCACGATCTCGATCGGATCATGGGATTCTTCACGGACGATGCCGTGCTTGAAATGCCGCGCGGCCCTGATCCGTGGGGCAGCCGGTACGAAGGTGCCCGCGCAGTCCGGGAGGCCCTGCAGGGGCGCTTCAAGGGCCTGCCGGACGTCCACTACGGCAACGACGTCCACTACGTCGACGGCGATATGGGCATCTCGCAGTGGACGTTGACGGGCACACAGGCTTCATCAGGACAGCGACTGGAAGTGCGCGGTTGCGACTTCTATACCTTCCGTGACGGCAAGATCACGAAGAAGGATTCGTTCTGGAAGATCGTCGAGAAGTGAGACTCACATCAGACGGAGCGCGTCTCGCACATCAGGAGCTGCACGCCAGCCTGGGCAAAATTCTTCAGATCGCCGGCGGTCGCCTGGCCTTCGCTCGAAGCGAACGCCGCGCCGATGGCGGCCATCGAATCGAACGTCAACAGCGCGACCAGGTGGTAAGGCGAAGGGCCTTCGGGTGTCGCCACAGCACCCTGGCTCACCTCATACCGACGCAGGCCTGGAATCTTCTTGGCGAGCGGAACGTGCTTGCTGAAGTAATAGGAATCAAAGGCGGCTGCATCGGTCGGCTTGTTGTACAGCACCATCAACGTGGCCATGCGGTTCTCCTTGCGCCTCCCGCCTCTACCATCGCGGGACCCACTTCACGGCCGACGGTAGCACGCGGGGCGAGGACAACAACTTCTGAATCCCAGCCCAGGGGCCGGAGCTGACGTCGGCAGAAAACAGGCGACGGAATGCGAATCACGGAAATCATTATGGGCATTGGCTCGCGATTCGAGGCCGGAAATAGGGCCTCGAATCGCGAGCCAATGCCCATAATAGGTGCGGCGGCGCGAGTGTGCTTATCTGCGGATGCTTCGGTGCATCTGCGGAGAGGTCATGATAATCGGTGGGTTGGGAAAAAACGGTGAAAACGGTCGAAACCGCTCGAGGCGAGCGCCGCTAGAAGATGCCCGCGGCGAGGCCCGCCGCCATCGCCGCGCCGAGCTCCTCGCATTGCTCGACGAAGGCCGGCTGCCAGGGGCCGCGGCAGAGCAGCGGCTCCTGCACGGCGCGCCAGCGCAGGCCGGTCAGGATGGTCTCGACGCCGCGCCGCGTGCCGGTGCCGTCGCTGCCGGCGCGGATGTAGAGCGCGCAGGGCAGGCCTTGGGTGCGCTCGAGCAGGGGATTGTAGGAGCGGTCGAAGAAATCCTTCAGCGCGCCGCTCATGTAGCCGAGGTTCTCGGTCGTGCCGAGGATCACCGCCTGGGCGGCGAGCACGTCGTCGGCGCCGGCCTGCAGCGGCGCCACGACCGCGACGTCGATGCCGGTTTCGCTCCGCGCGCCGCGTTCCACGGCGTCGCGCAGGGCTCGCGTGTTCTCCGACGGGGCATGTGCCACGATCAGCAGTCGTTTCATGACGCGGTTCTAACATGATCAAGAAGCTCCTGATCGCCAATCGCGGCGAGATCGCCATCCGCATCGCCGAGGCCGCCGCCGAGCTCGGCATCGCCACCGTTGGCGTCCATTCCGAGGATGACGCCCAGTCGCTGCACGTGAAACGCGTCGATGCGGCGGTGGCGCTCGAGGGGCGCGGTTCGGCTGCCTATCTCGACATCGCCGGCGTGGTCGCGGCGGCCAAGGCGGCTGGCTGCGACGCCGTCCATCCGGGCTACGGGTTTTTGTCCGAGAATGCCGCCTTCGCGCGCGCCTGCGCCGCGGCCAGGATCGCCTTCGTCGGCCCGACACCCGAGCAGCTCGACCTGTTCGGCGACAAGGCGCGCGCGCGGGCGTATGCGCAGAAGTGCAAGGTGCCGGTGCTGCCGGGCACCGAGTCAGTCGATGTCGCGGGCGCGACGGCGTTTTTCCGCAAGCACGCCAAGGCAGGCATCGCGCTCAAGGCGATCGCCGGCGGCGGCGGGCGCGGCATGCGGCTGATCACCGAGCAAAGCGCCATCGCCGAGGCCTTTACCCGTGCCTCGGCCGAGGCCAAGGCAGCGTTCGGCAACGGCGCTCTCTACGCCGAGCGGCTGGTGCGCCAGGCCCGCCATATCGAGGTGCAGGTGGTGGGCGACGGCAAGGCCGTGGTGGCGCTGGGCGAGCGCGAATGCAGCCTGCAACGGCGCAGCCAGAAGATCGTCGAGCTGGCGCCCAGTCCCGGCCTGAAGCCGGCGCTGCGCAAGAAGATCGTCGAGGCGGCGCTCGCGATGGCGAAGGCCGCGAAGTACCGCAGCCTCGGCACCTTCGAGTTCCTGGTCGAGGGCGGCGATTTCTTCTTCATCGAGGCCAATCCGCGGCTGCAGGTCGAGCATACCGTCACCGAGGAGGTGTGGGGCGTCGACCTGGTGCAGGCGCAGTTGCGCGGCACCCTGCCCAAGTCCGACGGACCGCACGGCGTGGCGATCCAGCTCCGCGTCAACCTCGAGACCATGACCGAGGACGGCTCGGCCAAGCCGGGCGGCGGCACGCTCAGCGTGTTCGAGCCGCCGTCGGGGCCGGGCGTGCGGGTCGACGCCTACGGCTACGCGGGTTACCGCACCAATCCCAACTTCGATTCGCTGCTCGCCAAGGTGATCGTCAAGGCGCCGACCTTCGGCGCGGCGCTGGCACGGGCGGAACGTGCGCTGGCTGGCTTCCGGCTGGAGGGCGCGCCGTCCAACATCGGCTTCCTGCGCGCGCTGCTTGCCGACAAGGACGTGCGGGCCGACAAGGTGCACACGCGGTTCGTCGACGAGAACGCGAAGAGGCTGATCGCGTCGGCGGCGAAGCTGAACGGCGGGCAGTATTTCCAGGCGGCTGCGCCAGCGACGGGCGGCCGTCAGGCCGGCGCGAAGGTCGATGCGATCGATCCGCTGGCGGTGCTGACTTTCGGCAAGGCAACGGCCAAGGCGGAAACCGTCGTCGACAGCGATGCGCCGGAGGGCACCGTCCCGGTACCCGCGCCGATGCAGGGCACCATCGTCAGCCTGTCGGTGAAAGACGGCGATCCTGTCGCCGCCGGCCAGCCGCTGCTGATCATGGACGCCATGAAGATGCAGCACGAGATCAAGAGCCCGGCGCGCGGCTATGTGCGGCGCATCGCCGTCGAGGCCGGCGAGACGATCTACGAGGGGCATGCGCTGCTCTACGTCGAGGAGGCCGATGTCGAGGTAAAGGGCGCCGCGGTCGAGGCCGAGATCGACCTCGACCATATCCGCCCCGATCTCGCCGAGTATTTCGAGCGCCGCGCGCTCACGCTCGACGACAAGCGGCCCGAGGCGGTCGGTCGGCGGCGCAAGACCAACCAGCGCACGGCGCGGCAGAACCTCGGCGCCTTCGCGATCGCCAGCCAGCGCACGCGGCGCACGGTCGACGACCTGATCGCGCGCACGCCGGCCGACGGGCTGATCACCGGCGTGGGCCGGGTCAACGGCGCGCTGTTCGGGCCGGACAAGAGCCGTGTCGCCGTGGCGCACTACGACTACACGGTGCTGGCGGGCACGCAGGGCAAGACCAACCATCACAAGAAGGACCGGCTGTTCGAGATCGTCGAGGAACAGCGCATCCCGCTGGTCTTCTTCACCGAGGGCGGCGGCGGCCGGCCGGGCGACGTCGACGTGCAGTCGGTGGCCGGCCTCAACACCATGGCCTTCCACATCTTCGGGCGGCTCTCCGGCGTGGCGCCGCTGGTCGGCATCAACTCGGGCCGCTGCTTTGCCGGCAATGCAGCGATCCTGGGCTGCTGCGACGTGGTGATCGCTACCCGCAACTCGTCGATCGGCATGGGCGGGCCGGCGATGATCGAGGGTGGCAATCTCGGCGTCTATGCGCCGGAGGAAGTCGGCCCGATGAGCGTGCAGGTGCCCAACGGCACGGTCGACATCGCCGTCGAGGACGAGGCCGAGGCGGTCGCCGTCGCCAAGAAGTATCTCTCCTACTTCCAGGGCGCGTTGCCCGAATGGCGCTCGGCCGACCAGCGGCTGCTGCGCCGCTCGATCCCGGAGAACCGGCTGCGCGTCTATGACGTGCGCGAGGTGATCGACACGATGTGCGACGAGGGCTCGGTGCTCGAGCTGCGCCGCGCCTTCGGGCTCGGCATGGTGACGGCGCTGGTGCGCATCGAGGGCAAGCCGCTCGGCATCGTCGCCAACAATCCGATGCATCTCGCCGGCGCGATCGATTCGGACGGCTCCGACAAGGCCGCGCGCTTTCTGCAATTGTGCGACGCCTTCGA
>VBAF01000316.1 GCA_005884705.1 Alphaproteobacteria bacterium | reverse complement strand
GACCTCGATCTCATAGGCTTCCAGCGCATGCTCGAAGGCATCGATCGGCGGCGCCGCCTGATGGGCCAGCAGCGCCGCGCTGCAGCCGCGCAGGTGGGTCGAGGCGGTCGCGGCGATCGCATCGAGCCGCGGCGCCAGCCGGGCCCGCATCGCCTCGGGCAGCGGCGTCGAGGCGGCACGGCCGACGATCACGAGGTCGTGCCGCAGGCGCAGCAGCGTGCGGCGCAGCGGCCCGGTATCGGCCTCCGAAGCGAGCCGCGCCCGGCGCTCGCGCTCGGCCTCGTCGCCGATCGTGTTGAGCTCGGTCAGGCCCTGGCCGATGCCGTCCTGCAGGCGGTGCAGCTCGTCGGCGTCGAAAGATCGAGCGTGCGCGCCGCCTCCTGCCGCGCCAGGCGGTGGCCGCCGGCGGGCAGCACCAGGAAGGCGACGGCCAAGCCCACCACCACGCCCAGCCCGACCTCGAGCACGCGGTCGATCGCCGACGCCAGCGGGTTGGCGTGGGTCATCTCCGGCAGCAGCAGGATGATGATCGCGGTGATCGGCACGACGCTCATGTTCGGCCGGCCGGCCGCCAGCAGGGCGAGCGGGGCGAGCGCGATCACCAGCACCACCAGCAGCGACAGCTCGCTGTGGTGCGGTATGAGGACGGCGACCGCACCACCATAGATCGCACCGCCAAGCGTGCCGGCGAGATAGTCGCCCGTCGTCTTGAGCGAACGGCCGACGCTCATCTGGGTGACAATCACCGCCGTCAGCACCGCCCAAAGGGGCAGCGGTAGGCCGAGGCGCTGGGCGGCCACCAGCGACAAGGTGGCGGCCACGGTGATCCGCAGCGCCAGCGCCAGGTGCGCCCGCCGCAGGCCCGGCCGGCTTCGCAGCCAGCGCCAAAACACCGAAAACTCCTTCACGACCCCCGCAGACTCTCGGATTTTCCCTTGCATCTCAAGGGGCAGGCGATTGGCGCCTTTTTGGCAACCGGGGCGCTCGGCGGGGCGTTTGTTAGGCAATGCAGTGGAGGGTGATTCTCATGAGGCGGACCCCCTATTTGGCGGCCTTCGTGGCCGCCGTGGCGCTTGCCACGACCGCCTATGCCGCGCAGCCGCAGTCGGCCGGCGCCCAAGGCCGGGCCGAACAGGCCTGTGCGGAGCATGGCGTGCAGCCGCGTTCGACGGCGTGGGAGCTTTGCCTGAGCCACGTGACTCGCGCCTATGAATGGGGCGAGCACACCTTGGCCCAGCAGCTTGCGCGCGCGGCGGGCGACGCCCGGGTGAACTGCCTGGAGCGCGGCCAGCGTCCCGAGACGTTCGGCTATCGCGCCTGCGTCAACAAGGAGATCGAGGCCCACAGCGAACTGCTGATCCTGGGCGACGACCAGAGCGGCGTGAACGTCGCCGAGGCCCGTCGATAGGCGATAGGCTTGTTCAGCCCGGAATGCCGTTGGCGTATTCCGCGTCGATCCTGCGAAACACATCCCAGAAGGCCGGCGGAGTCCGGCCTTCGAGCTTTTCCACCAGCATCGTCAGGTGACAATGCCAGCCGACGGCCGTGCCGGTGCGCTCTTTGTTGGCCAGCTTGCGATGCGTCAGGGTCAACAGCACCTTGCCATCGCCGCGCGGCGCCAGCTCGAGCCTCACCTCCGACGTGCCGCCGAAGGTGAAGGCGAGCCGTCGCGGCGGATCGAATTCGGTGACCGTCTCCTCGGCCTGATGGCCCTTTGCGTCCATCTCCCGGTACTTGTCAGGCGGCGGCGCCTGGTTGGGTGACAGCTCGGAATGCTTGAAGCGCAGCGAGACCTTGCCGCCCACCCGAGGCTCCATCGGGCCGCTGGCGAACCATTCGCCGCGCTTTTTCGAATCGGTGAGGTACGTCCAGACCGTCTCGATCGGTCCCGGCAGCAGCCGCTCGAAGCGGATCTCGGTCGGCGAGAGGATCTCGGGATAGCCCTTCATTTCCTGCTCCTTTTCCTGCTGGCGGTCGGCGGCGGCGAGCGGGCCGGCCTCGATCCGGCAGCGATGCGAGCGGCCCTCGATGGTGCGGCTCAGCAATCCCGCCTGCTCCAGTACCTTGACGTGCTTGGCCGCCGCCGCGAACGACATGTCGAACGGCTCGGCCAGTTCGCCGACCGTGCGCGCCCCGCCGGCCAGCCGGCGCAACATGGCGCGGCGCGTCGGATCGGACAGCGCGCCGAACACGCGATCGAGGCTGGCGGGGATTTGTTCAACCATGTGGTTGAACATAGGCAAGCACCTCGCAACGTTCAACCAGAAAGTTGAATGAGGCGGAACCGGGGCAGCCTGGCGCCACACAAACGCCCCATCCGGCCGGCAACAGCCTGCCCCAGGAGACGTTGGTTGGCATGAGAGGCTTCGACAGGAGCAGCCCCCATGATCAGCCGCATGAACAGCCGAATGTCCCGTCTCAACATGATCTTTTTCGCGCTCGGTGCCTTCATTGCAGGCGCGGTGCCGCTTGCAGCCCGCGCCCAGGTCGGCGACGCGCTGGCGCATGCCGAGCGCATTTGCCTCGACAACGGCGTCGGCCCGTACACGGTGGCGTTCGACACCTGCGTGGCGCGCGCCGCCCATGCCTACGTCAATGGCGAGCCGGAAGCAGCGGCCGCCGAGGCCCAGCGTCTGGCTGACGCACGCCAAGCCTGCATGTCGTACGACATCGACCCGCAAACCTTGAACTATCACCAGTGCATCGCCAGCGAGACCCGGCGTCCGCGCTACGCGATCAGTTCTGTTCCCGGCAGTGCCAGATACTGAGTAGGGCTGCCGGAGTGTAGGAAGAGGCCGGTCCGGGCTGTTGCCCGGCCGGCCTTTTTCATGACTAGAGTCCGGCATGGATCCCCTGCCCGCTTCCGCGCTGCCGCCTTCTGTTCTGCCAAGCGGCGTGCGCGCCCGCATCGTGCCCGCCATCAACGGCCTCGACATCCATCTGCTCGAGGCCGGCCACGAAACACCGGGACGGCCGGCGGTTCTGCTGCTGCACGGCTTTCCCGAGATCGCCTATAGCTGGCGCAAGGTGCTGCCGGCGCTTGCCGCGGCCGGCTACCACGCGATCGCGCCCGACCAGCGCGGCTATGGCCGCACCACCGGCTGGGACGCCGACTATGACGGCGATCTCGTCTCCTTCCGGTTCATGAATTTGCTGCGCGATGCGATCGGCGTGCTGTTCGCCTGCGGCCATCGCACCGCCGAAGCGGTGGTCGGCCACGATTTCGGTGCCTCGGTCGCAGCCTATGCCGCGCTGGTGCGGCCCGACATCTTCAGGCGCATGGTGCTGATGAGCGCGCCGTTCGGCGGCCCGCCGTCGGTGCCGTTCGGCCCGCCCGCGGCAAAGGGACCCGATATCCATGCCGCCCTCGCCGCGCTGCCGCGGCCGCGCAAGCATTACCAGTGGTACTACTCGACGCGGCCGGCCAACGAGAACATGTGGCGCGCCAAACAGGGCGTGCACGACTTCCTGCGCGCCTACTACCATCACAAGAGCGCCGACTGGAAAGCCAACAAGCCATTCGAGCTCGCGAGCTGGACGGCGGAGGAGCTGGCCAAGATGCCGACCTACTACATCATGGATCTGGCCGACGGCATGGCCGAGGCCGTCGCCAAGGAGATGCCGTCGGCGGCTGAGATCGCCGGCAACAAGTGGCTGCCGGACGGCGAGCTGAAGGTCTACAGCGACGAGTACCAGCGCAACGGCTTCCAGGGCGGGCTGAACTGGTATCGCGTGCGCACCACGGGACGGACCAATGGCGAGCTCGAGGTTTTCACCGGCCGCACCGTCGACGTGCCCGCGACCTTCATCTCCGGCAAGAGCGACTGGGGCATCTACCAGGTGCCGGGCGCGATCGCGCGCATGCAGAACAGCGCCTGCACGAAGATGAAGGAAATCCACCTGATCGACGGCGCCGGCCACTGGGTGCAGCAGGAACAGCCGGACGAGGTGAACCGGCTGCTGCTGCGGTTCCTCAAGCAGGCGTGAAGCATAGATCCCTCGCTGCGCTCGGGATGACACCGTTTTTGTCGCCCCCACACTCTCGGTGTCATCCCGAGCGCAGCGAGGGATCTAAACGCCCTACTTCACCCGCCACCTCGCCGCCTCGGCTGGATCGGCATTGCAGGCGGCGGCAACCAGCGCAGCGGTGAGCAGGGTCGCCTGGCGCAGCTCGCTTTGCGCCACCTTGTCCCGCGTGTCGGCCGGCGTCAGCACGACCCGCAGATGGGCGGCGGGATCGTCGAAGCCCGCGACCAGGCGGATCGCCGGGATGCCGCCGGCCGCGAAGTTGGCATGGTCCGAGTTGGTCATCAGCGGCCGCACCGCGCGCAGCGACTGGCCGTTGTCGGCGGCGACCCGCAGCAGGAACGGCTCGACGCCGGCATAGCCGCTGCTCAGCGCGGCCAGGTTCGGGCTGCCGGCCACCGAGTCGAGATTGACGTTGAGCGCGATCTTCGCCCGCGCCGCGTCGGACAGCGCCTGGACGTATTGCGCCGAGCCGGTCAGCGCCCATTCCTCGACGCTGAAGAACATCACCCGCAGGCCGCGCCGCCACTGCGCGACGTCGGGCGCAACCGTGCGCGTCACGGCGAGCACCGACGCAAGCCCGCTGCCATTGTCCATCGCCGACTCGGCAAGGTCGTGGCCATCGACATGGGCCGACAGCACGACCCACTCGTCGGTCGAGCCGGGATATTCGTAGACCAGCGTCTCGGTCTCGGCCGGCGCCTCGTCGGTTTCGACGATCATGGTCACGCGCGGCCAGCCCTCCGCCCGCCGCGCCAGCCGCGTCGCCGTCTCCGGCGCGATGCCGAGTGCCGGAATGCCG
>VBAF01000315.1 GCA_005884705.1 Alphaproteobacteria bacterium | reverse complement strand
CCGCGCGCTGCCAGCGGATGCCGCCGTTGGAAGTGACGGCGTCGCCGGCTCCGGAGACCAGCTCGGCGCTGCCCTGGTTGCGATCGCCCTTGGCGACCAGCTTGACCGACATGGCTTCGAGGTCGGGCCGGCCGATCAGGGCCGCGACTACGCCGCCCCTGGTCGATTCCTCGGCGGTGATCTGGCCGTCGACCGAAAAGCGGTCGAGGCTGAAGCCGAGATCGGCGACGAGCCGCGCCGCTGGACCGTCGGTGCGGGTCATGTCGAGCCTCAGGCGGCTGGCGCTGCCGTCGGCGGTGAGCAGGCCAGACCCGGAGGCCTTCCAGTGCGAATCGACGCCGCCGAGGGCCGCGCCGACATGCAGATCGTCGACCGACAGCACGCCGAGATCGACGCCGACCGGGATGCCGAACTTGCTCGAGGACGACGACTTCATCGCCTCTTCGGTCGGCAGTGGCGGCCGCAGCACGTCGATCTTCGCCGCCTTCACCCCTTACCTCCTCCACCCGCACCCGGCCGGTGAACAGTGAGGTGAACGACCAGCGCACCTCGGCGTCGTCGAGCGACAGCCAGATGCCGTCCCTGTCGCGCAATTCGATGCGCGTGGCGTGGAGGTCGGTCGGGATGAAACCGCCCAGGCCCTTCACCGTGAGGTCGCTCGACGACACCAGGCTCGCCAGCGTGCGCAGGCCGGGCGGCGTCTGCAGCACGACGAACGCCGCGACCAGCAGCGCGACCAGGCCGCCGACCGCCCATCCGGCGAGGCGCAGCGCGCGCATCAGAAGGCCTGCCCGATGCTGACATAGACGCCGAACGGGGCATCACCGTCGCGCTTGTTCAGCGGGACGCCGACATCGAGCCGGGCCGGACCGAACCCGGTGTAGTAGCGCACGCCGGCGCCAGCGCCGAGCCGCGGCGCGAACTGCGAGAAATTGGGCATCGTGTCGGTGTAGGCGCTGCCGGCATCGACGAACAGCGCGGCGCCCCACGACTCGCCGATGCGCTGGCGGAATTCGATACTGCCCTCGACCAGGCTGGCGCCGCCCAACGGGTTGTTGAAGGCGTCGCGCGGGCCGGCGCTCTGGTAGGCGAAGCCGCGCACCGAGCCGCCGCCGCCGGCATAGAACAGCTTGTCGAACGGGATGCTGGCGTTGGTGCCGCCGGGAATGGTGCCGAAGGCGGCGCGGCCGGCAAGCACCGAGCGGCCGTCACCACTCACATTGACGTAGGTCGTGCCGACCAGCTTCAGGATGGCGAACAGGTCGCCGTTGTGGGTGAGGTCGGCGTAGGGCGTCGCATTGAGGGTGATGCGGAAGCCCTCGGTCGGATCGACGTCGCTGTTGGCGCGGTTGTAGATCACCTGCGCCGGCAGGCCGATCAGCTTGTAGTCGCCCCAGATGCCGTAGCGCTGGATTTGCGAGACCTCGCCGCTCACCCCGACCTTGAAGCGCCATTGCGGATTGAGGATCTGGTCGATGCCGAGCAGCAAGGTCACCGCCTTGCGGTGATAGGCGTCGAAGATCTCGTTGACCGCGGCGGCGTTGGCGACGGCGTCCTGCTGCTTCATCAGCCAGTCGGGCTTGCGGAAGTCGGCCTTGAAACCGTAGCCGAGATCGGCCGGGATGGCGCCTTGGCCGATATGGTTGACCTCGGCCGACAGCTTGAGGCTCTCGGCCTCGCCGAACAGGTTGCGGTGCATCCAGTAGCCGTTGACCGCGAAGCCGCGCTGGGTCTCGTAGCTCGCGCCGAAGCCGATGGTGCGCGGCGGCCGGTCGGTCAGCTCGACGTCGACCGGCAGCTCGCCGCGCTCGTCGAGCGCCTTGGCCTCCTTGATGCGCACCGAGTTGAACGTGCCGAGCGAGGTCAGCCGGTCGCGCAGCGCGTTGACCTTGGCCGGCGCGTAGAGGTCGCCTTGCTCGTAGGGCACGCGCTTCTGCAGGTAGGTGGTGTCGACCTTCTCGGTGCCGGAGAAGCGGACGCGGCCCATGCGCGTGGTCGGGCCTGACTCGACGGTGAAGGTGACGTGCGCCTCGCGCGTGGCATGGTCGATCAGCACTTCGCGCCGGGTCACCGCGGCGAGCGCGTAGCCGCGGTCGCGGATCTGGCCCAGGATCTCGTCCTCGGTGGCGAGGATCATCGCCGCGTCGGCCGGCTTGCCGGGGCCGAGAGTGAGCTTGCTGCGGTCGAGGCCGGGGTAGCCGACGATGTCGGCCGGCCCCTGCAGCGCGAGATCGGACACGCGGTAGAGCGGGCCGGTCGCGACATCGAAGGTGAAGGTGATCCGGTCGGCGTCGGGCCGCTGGTCGATGGCGTCGAGCGCGGCCGGCTCGTCGACCGGCTGGCCGGCGACGGTCGCGGCGACGCGCGCATCGTAGTAGCCCTTCGAGCGCAGCGCGGTGGCGATGCGGGCGCGGCGGGCCTGGGCGCCCTGCAACAGCGCGAGGCTGTCGCCGGTGAGCGGCTGGTCCTTCTCGAGGTCCTGGGTGAGCTTGATCAGCTCCTCCCTCATGCGCTCGTCCCCGATGATGGTGAGGGCCACCTCGCCGCTGCGCGCGTCCGCCGGGGACGCGAGCGTCAGCGCCGCCAGGGCGGCCAGCAGATGGCAGAGCCATCGTGTGCGGGAGGGTCTCGGGCCGGCCATGGCAGCAGTATGAAGGAGTAACGCCGAAAAGCGCGTTGGGATGCGCTAACCCACGCGCATCAGGCGCAATCTCGGATCGAGCAGATCGCGCAAGCCATCACCCAGCATGTTGAGCCCGAGAACCGCCAGCGCGACCGCGAGGCCGGGCCACAGAGCAAGCTCAGGCGCCTGGAAAATGTAGGTCTGCGCGTCGCGCAGCATACGGCCCCAGGACGGCACCGGCGGTTGGGCGCCCAGCCCGAGATAGGATAGACCGGCTTCGGCCAGGATCGCCACGGCGAATTGGATCGTCGCCTGCACGATCAGCACGCTCATGATGTTGGGCAGGACGTGCCGCAGCGTGATGCCGAAAGGCCCGCGCCCCATCGCCGTTGCAGCGCGAACGAAATCGCGGCTCCACAGCGCCAGGGCGGCACCCCGGGTGACGCGGGCGAACACCGGGACGTTGAAGATCGCGATGGCGAGGATGGCGTTGCGTGCGCTCGCCCCCAGCACCGAGGTGATCAGGATGGCGATCAGCACGGCGGGAAAGGCGAAGATCAGGTCGGAGGTACGCGACAGCGCCTCGTCGACCCAGCCGCCGCGGGCAGCCGCCCAGGCGCCGAGCGCCACGCCGGCCGACATGCCGAGCGCCACCGCGATCAGGCCGACGGTGATCGAGGTCTGCGCGCGCGACAGCACATCGCGGCCGAGGTGATCGGTGCCGAGCCAGTGCTGCGCCGATGACGGCAGGAGCTTGGCGCGCATCTGCAGCTCGTCGACCGGATACGGCGTCCAGAACAGCGACGCCAGCGCGGTGCCGACGAACAGCAGCAGCAGGACGGCGCCGATCCGGAAACCCGCATGATGGCGGGCGCGGGCGAGGAAATCCGTCATGCCGCCACGCGCGGCCGCGGATCGAGCGCCACGTAGGCGAGATCGACGGCCAGGTTCACGACCAGCACCAGGAGGGTAAACAGGATCACCACGTTCTTGATCACGATCAGGTCGCGGTTGTTGATCGAATCGTAGACCAGCTGGCCGACGCCGGGCAGGCGGAAGACGCTCTCGATGATCACCGCGCCGGCGATCAGGAAGCCGGCGATCAGGCCGGCCACGGTGGTCACCGGGATCAGCGCGTTGCGCAGCGCATGACCGAACAGCACCGTGCGTTCCGGCGCGCCCTTGGCGCGGGCGGTGCGGACATAGTCCTCGCGCAAGGTGTCGAGCATGGCCGAGCGCGTGACCCGCGTCAGGATCGCGATCTCGCCGAGCGACAGCGCCAGTGCCGGCAGGATCAGGGCGTGGATCGAGCCCACGGGGTCCTGCCGCCAGCCGGGAAAGCCGCCGGCCGGGAAGATTCGCCAGGTCACCGCGAAGGCCAGCACCAGCACGATACCGAACCAGAAGTTCGGCAGCGAGATGCCGATCTGGGTGAAGCCCATGACGCCCCAGTCGCTCGCCGTGCCGTGCTTCCAGGCAGCGAACACGCCGAGCGGGATGGCGACCAGCAAGGCCCAGGACAGCGCCAGCGCGCCGAGCGGCAGGGTGACGGCCAGTCGATCGCCGATCAGCTTGGCGACCGGGGTGCCGTAGGCGTGGCTGCTGCCTAGGTCGAAGCTCAGCAGCCCGCCGATCCAGTGCAGGTAGCGCACCGTCAACGGCTGGTCGAAGCCGTACTGGGCGCGCAGCGCGGCCAGCGTATCGGGCCGCGCATCGGTGCCCAGCATGACCAGCGCCGGATCGCCCGGCAGCACTTCGACGATGGCGAAGACGACGACCGTCGCCAGCACCAGCGTGAGCAGGGCGGCGGCGAGGCGGCGGGAGAGGAAGTCGATCACGCCTTCCAGTACACGCCGCTGAAATCGGCCGAGGGCGACGGATCGTTCTGCCACATGCCGACGAGTTCCTTCTTCCAGACGCCGATCTTGGCGAGCTGATAGAGGAACCCGTTCACGGCGTCGCGCGCGACAATGCGCTGGCAGACCTTCAGGAGCTCGTCGCGCTTGGCGAAGTCGGTCGTGGCCACCACCTCGCGCCACTTGGCCTTGAACTCGGGCGAGTTGTAGTTCCAGTAGTAGCCGTCGCGCGCGTAGCGATCGAGGTCGTTGGCTTCGGTATGAGCCACGATCGTGAGATCGTAGTTCCTCTCCTTGAACACTTCGCTAAGCCACTGCGGCCATTGCAGCTGGGTGATCGACACCTTGATGCCGATCTTGCCGAGCTGGCTGGCCAGCACCTCGCCGGCGCGCTGCGCATAACCCACCGGCGGCAGCTTCAGGCTGGCCTCGAAGCCGTTGGGATAGCCCGCCTCGGCAAGCAGCGCCTTTCCTTTGGCGATGTCGAAAGGATAGGTCTTGGTCAGGTCGATATAGGCCTTGTTGTGCGGCGCGAAGTGGCTGCCGATCGGCGTGCCGAAGCCGGACTCGGCGTCGATCAGTTCGGCGCGGTTGAGCGCGTGGGCCATCGCCTGGCGCACCTTGAGATCGTTGAACGGCTTCTTGCCGTTGTTGGTCGCCATGATGACTTCGCCCTCGGTCGTGCCGACCACCACGGCGAAGCGCGCGTCCTTCTTGAGCCGCTCGACCAGCTCGGGCGCCTGGAAGCCGGGGAAGGTGTCGACGTCGCCGGCGAGCAGCGCGCTTACCTGCGCCGAGGGATCCTTCACGACCTTGAAGACGATGGTCTTGAGCTTGATGTCGCCGAGGTCGCGATAGCCGGCGAAACGCTCGATTGTGATCGAATCGCCTTCCTTGCGCTCCTTGAAGGTGAACGGCCCGGTGCCGACCGGCTGCTTGTCGTTGGTCGATGCCGACTTGGGATGCATGATGCCGGCATCGCCCAGCGACAGGTTGTAGAGCAGGTACGAATTGGGCGACTTCAGCGTGATCTTGACCGTCGTCGGATCGACCGCCTCGACCTTTTCGATGTCGGTGTAGAGCGACTTGGCCGGGACCGTCGACTCGGCGGCGAACAGCCGGTCGACCGAGAACTTCACGACCGAAGCATCGAGCGCCTCGCCATTATGGAACTTCACTCCCGAGCGCAGCTTGAAGACGTACTCTTTGCCGTCGTCTGAGATCTTCCAGCTTTCAGCCAGGTTGGGCTTGATCTCGCCATTGCGGTCGATGCGGCCGAGGCTCTCGAAGATCGAGGGGCAAGCGATGCTGCGGATTGCCGCCGCAGCGTTCTTGGTCGGATCGAGGACGGGCGGCTCGAGCGACATGCCGATCACCACCTTGTCCTTCGCCTGCGCCCAGGCCTCGGGCCCGAACGCCGGCAGCATGGAAACCGCGCCCGCAGCGCCGATCAGATGGCGGCGTGAAATGCTCAAGGGATCCTCCTCTGTCGTGGGCTGCAGTTTATCAGCGGCCGAACACGTCCCGCCAGCCGCGCGCCGCGCCGAGCGTCGCCGCCTCGTAGACCCCGCGCGCCACGGCCCGGGCGAGGCAATCCGCCGCCAGCGTGCCGAGCTCGCCCAGGCTCAACGGATCGGCGGCACGGTCGTGCATGCCGGTGGCGACGGCGAAGACGGTGTCGCCGTCGTGCGGCGTGTGCACCGGGCGGATCGCGCGGGCAAGCCCGTCCTGCGCCATCATCGCCAGCCGCTGGGCCGCCGCCTTGTCGAGCCGCGCATTGGTCGCCACCACCGCGATGGTGGTGTTGGCGCGCGGATCGCGGCGCGCTGAATCGGCGGGATCGTGGCTGAGGTCGGCGCGGCTGTGCGACACCTCGAGGGTAACCTTGCGCCGAGGTGGCGGCAGGCCGCCGAATTCGCTGCCTTGTTCGAGCGCCCACGCCCAGAACTGCGGCAGGCCGGCCATGGTCGTGTAGCCGCGCGCATTGACCGCCACCAGCGCGCCGACCTGCAGGCCGGTCGCGGGATCGATCGCCGAGGCCGAACCCAGCCCGCCCTTGAGGTCGCCCGCTTTCGCGCCGAGCCCGGCGCCGGCATTGCCGAGCGCAAAGTCGTGTGCGGCCGCGCCGGTCGCCTGGTAGGCGAGCTCGCGATAGGGCGGCCAGTCCCAGTCCTTGTTGCCGCCGTTCAACAGGTCGAACAGAATCGCGGCCGGCACGATCGGCACCACGACTCCGCCAACCGGCACGCCGCGGCCGCGCTCGCGCAGCCAGCGCATCGTGCCGTCGCTGGCACCGAGCCCAAAGGCCGAGCCGCCGCTCAGGCAAATCGCATCGACCCGGTCGACCGTGCAGGACGGATCGAGCAGGTCGGTCTCGCGGCTGCCCGGCGCGCCGCCGCGCACATCGACCGAGGCAACGAACGGCCGCTCGCCCAGCACGACGCTGACGCCCGAGCGCAGGCGGCCGTCCTCGGCATTGCCGACCAGCAGGCCGTCGACGTCGGTGATCAGGTTGCGCGGGCCAGGTTGCATGTCAATCGGGCTGCATG
>VBAF01000314.1 GCA_005884705.1 Alphaproteobacteria bacterium | reverse complement strand
GACGCTCGCCTCGTCGAGCGGCTCGATCACCACGCCGCCGGCGCCGATCCGCTCCTTGACCTCGAACACGCGGCTCGCCGGCACCGGCCGCGCGGGCTTCACCCAGGCGAGGTAGTTGGCGCGGCGCGGGATGTCCTGGCGGCCGATGGTAAGCACATGGCGAAACCCCGCCGTGGTGACCAGCGCCGCTTTGGCGCCCTTGCCCTCGAGGATCATGTTGGTGGCGACCGTCGTGCCGTGCAGCACGCGGGCGAGCGAGGGTGCGGCCTTGCCGGCCTCGTCGAGTGCGAGGCGAATGCCGGTCAGGAAGGCCTGCGACGGATCGCTCGGCACGCTCGGCGTCTTGGCGCGCCAGATCGTTCCGCTGGAAGCGTCGTGCAGGGCGATGTCGGTGAAGGTGCCGCCGATATCGACGGCGATGGCGAGCGTGGAATCAGGCAAGCGAGTCGACATACGCGTGGCGGTGAAAAGCTTTTACTTCGGGACGCCGGGTGCGCAGCTTGCGCGTCGTTTCGGGATCGAGCTCGTCGGAGTCGATCGCCACGCCGTAAAGCTCCTGCGCCGCATCGGCGGTGACGAAGCCGCCCAGCACGTCGTCGAGCACGCTCTGCGGCGGCCGGTCGAAAGGATGGCCGTAGCCGCCGCCGCCGCCGGTCTCGATGCGCAGCACGTCGCCGCGCTTCAGCATGTTGCCGTCGCTGAGCGGCTGCAGCTGGCGCTCGTGGTTGGTGCCGGGATTGACCACGACGCGGCCGGCGCCGCCCGCCATGCCGCCGGCGATGCCCCAGGGCGGGTTCTTTACGCTGTCGATGCGGACCGCGAGCATCGCCTCCTCGGCCAGGATGTCGTACTCGCGCACGATGCCGCAACCGCCTCGCCAGCGGCCGGCGCCGCAGGAGTCGGTGAGGATGCCGTAGGTCCGCAGGCGCACCGGATAGCCGACCTCGAGGAACTCTACCGGATAGTTCTCCTGCGCCACGAAGTAGACCGCGTCGGTGCCGTCCGCCGTGGCGCGCGCGCCCCAGCCGACGCCGATGCCATCGCTCATCAGGAACGGCTCGAGCTTGCCTTCGAGCGTCTTGTAGGTGCCGCGCATGAAGGAGATGACATAGGCCGAATGCGCCGCCGGCGCCTTGCCGCCCGCCACGTTGATCAGCCCGTTCACCGCTGCGAGGAAGCGCATCAGGGTGAGGCCGCGCATGCCGAGCGGCGCCGGCCACCTGGGCCACAGCAGCGAGCCCTCGCGCAGCCTGACCTCGTCGAGCGCCTGGGGACCGCCGGCGTTGCAGACCTGCGCCGGGTCGCCGCCAAGATAGAACATCGACAGCGCCGTGCCCGGCACGTCGGGATTGAGCAGCAGGTTGACCGGCCCGGGCGACTGATCGTCGGTCGCCGTGGCGTCGAAGATGAATTTGTCCTCGCCGTCCTTGCCCTTCTCCCGGGTCAGCGCCAGCCGCAAATGGAACGGGCCGTTGCCGTGGCCGTCCGAATCGATCGCGTCGGTGAAGCGGTGGGTGCCGTAGTCGAAGGTCTCGGCGAGCTTGGTGCGCACCAGCTTGCGGGTGCGGGCGACGAGCTGGCCGAGCGCATCGGCCACCACGGCGCTGCCGAAGCGGGCGACGATCTCCTCGATCCGCTTCACGCCCAGCGCGGCCGAGGCCATCAGCGCCCGCATGTCGCCCCTGTTCTGCTCGGGGAAGCGCGAATTGCGCGCGAATTGCGGAAGAAGATCTTCAGTGTCGCTTCGTTGGTCGTGCCGGCGTCGATCAGCTTGGTCGGCGGCACGATGATGCCTTCTTGGAAGATGTCCGAGGTGTCGGGGCTGATCGAGCCCGCCCGCATGCCGCCGATATCGGAGAAGTGCGCCCAGCCCATCACGAAGCCGCAGCGCTTGCCGGCATGGAACACCGGCGCCAGCAGCACCTGGTCGTTGGAATGCGAGATCGCGCCGCGCGAGCCGTAGCAGTCGTTGTACCAGTAGAGATCGCCCTCGCGCATGGTCTCGGGCGGGAAGTCGCGGAACACCGGCCCGCAGATGTCGCCGAACACCGGCAGGTTGGAGCCGACCGCCATGATCCCGTCGGCATCGAACAGCGCGGTGTAGAAATCCTTCTTCTCGCGAATGAAGGCGGAGATCGCGGTGCGCTCGATCAGCGCCTCCATCTCGGCCTGCGCCGCGCGGATCGCGCCGCGCACGATCTCCAGCGTGACCGGATCGCAGACGGGCTCAGTCGAGCGGTTCATTCGTTCGGTCCTTCATGAGGGCGAGCGTGATGGTGCTGACGATCGCGGCAAAGATGAGGAAGAAGGCGGGCGACACCGGGTTGCCGGTCTCGGCGATCAGGTAGGCCGCGATGAACGGTGCGCAGCCGCCGAACAGGGTGACCGACATGCCGTAACCGATCGACAGCGCCGTGAACCGCACCTTGGTCGGGAAGAGCTCGGCCAGGATGGCGCAGAGCGGGCCGGCATACATCGCCAGCAGCGCCGCCGAGATGCCCTGCACGATCATCAGCTTGGTGCCGTCGGGCTGCGATGTCAGGAAGCTGAACGCCGGATAGGACAGCAGACCGTAGGCCACTGCCGCCACGAGCAGGATCGACTTGCGGCCGGTCTTGTCGGACAGCCAGCCCATCACCGGCGTGAGCACGGTGAGCACGACCGCGGCCATCGTCGCCGAGGTGTAGGCGGTGCCGGCAGCGATGCCGAGCTTCTGCGTCGCCATGGTCGGCAGGTAGATGTTGTAGGTGTAGTTGGCGACCGTGCCGATCGCCGACAGGCCGAAGGCGGCCAGCACCGGCAGGCGATGGGTCGACAGCGATTCCAGCACCGGGCTGTGCGCCACTTCTTTCTTGGCGGCGACGCGGCTGAAGGCGGGGCTCTCGGCGACCCGCGCACGCAGGTAGAGGCCGACCGGCGCCAGCACGAAGCCGATCAGGAACGGGATGCGCCAACCCCATTCGATCATCGCCTCCTTGCTCAGCCAGCCGTTCAGCACGGCGGCGGTGAGCGTGCCGGCGATCAGCGCGAGGCCGACGCTGAACTGCTGGACGCTGCCGATGATGCCGCGCTTGCCCGGCGGCGCGAATTCCACGAGGAAGGTCGCCGAGCCGCCCCATTCGCCGCCGGTCGAGAAGCCCTGCACCAGCCGGCACAGCAGCAGCAGGAGCGGCGCGGCGAGGCCGATCGAGGTGTAGGAGGGGATCAGGCCGGTCAGCGCCGTCGCGGCGGCCATCAGGCCGACGGTCACCACCAGGGCGTTCTTGCGGCCGTGCCTGTCGCCATAGGCACCGATCACGATGGCGCCGACCGGCCGCATGAAGAAGCCGACGCCGTAGATCGCGAAGGCTTGCAGCAGGGCCACCGTCTCGTTGCCCTTGGGAAAGAAGTTGGCGGCGATCTGGGCGGCGAACAGCCCATATATAAGGAAGTCGTACAGCTCGACGAAATTGCCGACGGCGCTGGAGATGATCGCCCGCCGCCGGGTGGCGGCGTCCAGGTCGGCCGCGCCTGCCGGCGAAATCCCCATGGCTGCTTGCGACATTTGCCTTTCTCCCGGCGGCGCGTTGTAAACTCCCCCTCCGCCTGCGAATAGTCTGCGGAGGGGACTATGGTTTGTCCATCCAACGCGCGACTTGCTCTTGGGCGCGGGGTCGGCTCAGATACGGCCCTCTTCACAAATCAATCAGCCGGGGGACGCCGACGTATGACTGAAATCCAATATCGTGTGGCGAAAAACGTCAAAGACGCCGTCGCCCACATGGTCGCGGCCAAGGGTAAGGGCTACGTCCTGGCCGGCGGCACCGACCTCCTGGTCCAGATGAAGTCGGGCATGCGGGAGCCGGGCACCATCGTCGATGTGAAGAAGATTCCCGAGATGGTGTCGATCGTCGAGAAGAACGGCAGCTTCATCATCGGTGCAGCCGCGCCGGCGGCCGCGATCGGCGAGCACAAGAAGCTGAAGAAGGCCTGGCCCGGCGTGGTCGAGGCGATCAACCTGATCGGCTCCACCCAGGTCCAGGGCCGCGCCTCGGCCGGCGGCAACCTGTGCAACGCCTCGCCGGCGGCCGCCTCGGTGCCGGCCCTCGTGGCGGCGGGCGCGACCGTCACCATCCAGGGGCCGAAGGGCAAGCGGCAGCTGCCGGTCGAGCAGTTCTGCTCAGGCCCCGGCAAGACGACGCTGAAGAACGGCGAGATCCTGGTGTCGATCGCGCTGCCCAAGCGGCCGAAGAACGCGTCGGACGCCTATCTGCGCCTGATCCCGCGCACCGAGATGGACATCGCCGTCGTCGGTTGCGGCGTCAGCCTCACCATGAAGGGCGACACCGTGGCCGACGCCCGCGTCAGCCTGGGCGCCGTCGCGCCGACCGTGCTGGTGGTCGACAAGGCGGCCAAGGCGCTGATCGGCTCCAAGCTCGACGACGCTGCGCTGGAGGCGGCGGCCAAGGCCTGCTCCGACGCGTGCAAGCCGATCGACGACAAGCGCGGCACGATCAGATACCGCACCAAGATCGCGGGCGTGCTGCTCAAGCGCGCGGCGATGATCGCGCGCGACCGCATCAATGGCATCGAGCATCACGGGCACAGGTAGGGGACATCGCTAAAATGGCCAAGATCCACGTTTCGACCACCATCAACGGCTCCGCCACCGAGTATCTCTGCGACGCCAACCAGACGCTGCTCGAGGTGCTGCGCGACAATCTCGGCCTGACCGGCAGCAAGGAAGGCTGCGGCTCGGGCGACTGCGGCGCCTGCAGCGTCACCATCGACGGCCGGCTGGTCTGCTCCTGCCTGGTGCTCGCGCCCGAGGCCGAGGGCGTCAAGATCGAGACCATCGAGGGCATGGCGCACGGCGACACGCTCCATCCGCTGCAGAAGAAGTTCGTCGAGATGGCGGCCCTCCAGTGCGGCATCTGCACGCCGGGCTTCCTGATCGCCTCCAAGGCGCTGCTCGCCCACAACCCGAATCCGACCGAGACCCAGGTCCGCTACTGGCTGGCCGGCAATCTCTGCCGCTGCACCGGCTACGACAAGATCGTCACCGCGGTCATGGATGTGGCCGCCGAAATGAGGGCCTCAAAATGAGCAATCCCCAGGGCAAGTCCGCCGAGAGCGCCAAGTACAAGTGGATCGGCACGCGCCCCGATCGTCCCGACGGCGCCGACAAGGTGACCGGCCGCGCCCGCTTCGGCGCCGACTTCAACCTGCCCGGCCAGCTCGTCGGCAAGGTGCTGCGCAGCCCCCATCCGCACGCGATCATCAAGTCGATCGACACCAGGAAGGCCGAGGCGCTGCCCGGCATGAAGGCGGTGGTCACCGCCAAGGACTTCCCCGAGCAGGCCAACCTGATCGTGCCGACCGGCGAGATGCAGGTGAACCTGCGCGACGTCACGCGCAACTGCATGGCGCGCGAGAAGGCGCTCTATGAGGGCCATCCGGTCGCCGCCGTCGCCGCCGTCTCCGAGGCGATCGCCAAGCAGGCGCTGGCCCTGATCAAGGTCTACTACAAGGTGCTGCCGCACGTGATCGACGTCGCCGAGGCGATGAAGCCCAGCGCGCCGATCCTGCACGACCACATGATCACCGAGGGCGTCACCCCGCCGCCGACCAAGCCGTCG
>VBAF01000313.1 GCA_005884705.1 Alphaproteobacteria bacterium | reverse complement strand
GTCATATTCCGACGTCACGGTCTCGATCTGGGTGCGAAGCTGATTGCAGCGCGCCTGGATGTCGGCCTTCTTGCCGGCGCCGTCGATGATCGTCGTGTTGTCCTTGTCGATGCGCACCTTCTTGGCGCGGCCCAGCATGTCGAGCGTGACGTTCTCGAGCTTGATGCCCAAGTCGTCGCTGATCACCTTGCACGAGGTCAGGACACCGATGTCCGCCAGCATCTCGGCGCGCCGGTCGCCGAAGCCCGGCGCCTTGACCGCCGCGACCTTGAGGCCGCCGCGCAGCTTGTTGACGACCAGCGTGGCCAGCGCCTCGCCGTCGACGTCCTCGGCGACGATCAGCAACGGCTTGCCGCTCTGCGCCACCAATTCCAGCAACGGCAGGATCGCCTGCAGGCCCGACAGCTTCTTGTCGTGCAGCAGGATATAGGGGTCGGCCAGCTCGACAATCATCTTCTCGGCGTTGGTGATGAAGTAGGGCGACATGTAGCCCCGGTCGAACTGCATGCCCTCGACGATCTCGAGCTCGGTCTCGATCGACTTCGCTTCCTCGACCGTGATCACGCCGTCGTTGCCGACCTTCTGCATCGCCTTGGCGATCATGTCGCCGATCTCGCGGTCGTTGTTGGCGGAGATCGTCCCGACCTGGGCGATCTCGGCGTTGGTCGAGACCTTCTTCGAGACCTTCTCGAGGTTGGCGACGACCGCCTCCACGGCGAGATCGATGCCGCGCTTGAGGTCCATCGGGTTCATGCCGGCAGCCACCGCCTTGGTGCCTTCGCGCACGATGGCCTGGGCCAGCACCGTTGCGGTGGTCGTGCCGTCGCCCGCCGCGTCGCTGGTCCGCGAGGCCACTTCGCGCACCATCTGCGCGCCCATGTTCTCGAAGCGGTCGGTAAGCTCGATTTCCTTGGCGACGGTGACGCCGTCCTTGGTGATGCGCGGCGCCCCGTAGGACTTGGCGAGCACGACGTTGCGGCCCTTCGGCCCGAGCGTCACCTTGACGGCATCGGCGAGGGTATCGACGCCCAGCATCAGGCGATCGCGGGCGTCGGCTCCGAATTTGACTTCCTTGGCGGCCATGTTGTTTTTCCCTTGTTGTTGTCAGGCGGCTTTTTTCGCGCGTGCCGGCCGGTCGAGGACGCCCATGATGTCGGACTCCTTGACGATCGTGAGATCCTTGCCGTCGAGCTTGATCTCGCTGCCGGCCCACTTGCCGAACAGCACGTGATCGCCGGCCTTGACGTCGGGCGGTTGCAGCCGTCCGGTCGCGTCGCGCGCACCTTCACCGACGGCGATGACTTCGCCTTCCATCGGCTTTTCCTGGGCGGTGTCGGGGATCAGGATTCCGCCGGAGCTCTTGGTTGTCGGCTCGACGAGGCGGATCAGGACGCGGTCCTGCAGCGGACGCAGTTTCATGGAGTCTCCCCTCGCACCCGATTTTCAGGACTGGCTGCAATGTCAGCGCGAGGAAGACAAAGCCCCTGCACCATGTGGGGCAGGGGCCCGGCCATTACAATGAGCGAATGCCCGAAAAGCGCCGGATCAGCGGCCTTTCCAGGCGGGCTTGCGCTTCTCGGCGAAGGCGCGCGGGCCCTCGACCGTGTCCTCGCTGCGGGTCATCGCCACGAACGCCGGATAGTGGAGATTATGCATCGCGACCTCGAGCGCGGGCACGTCGAGCGAGCGCATCACCACCTGCTTGGTGGCGCGCACCGACATCGGCGAGCAGGCGAGGATCTCGCCGGCCCAGCGCTTGGCCGCGGCCATCAGCTCGGCGTGCGGCACTACCTCGGTGACGAAGCCGAGTTGGTAGCCTTCCTTGGCCGGGACGTGGCGGCCGGTCAGCAGCATGCCCATCGCCTTCTTGAGCGGGATCATGCGCGACAGGCGCTGCATGCCGCCGGCGCCCGCCGCCAGGCCGACCCGCGGCTCGGGCAGGGCAAAGGTCGCCTTGTCGGAGGCGACGATGATGTCGGACGCCAGCGCGATCTCGAAGCCGCCGCCCATGGCGACGCCGTTGACCGCGGCGATCACCGGCTTTTCGAGATCGAAGCGGTTGGCGAGGCCGCCGAAGCCCTTGGCGGGATGGACCGGCCGCTTGCCGGTCTTCTTCTGGATCTCGGCGTGGTACTTGAGGTCGTTGCCGGCGCAGAACGCCTTGTCGCCGGCTCCGGTGATGATGGCGACCCACAGGTCCGGATTGGCATGGAACTCGTCGAACGCCTCGACCAGCTCCTGGTTCGCCATGGGATGGCAGGCGTTGTAGACCTCCGGCCGGTTGATGGTGACGATCATCAGGCGGCCGTCGGTCTCGACCTTGCTGTACTGGCCCATGGCGTTCCCTCTGTGTTGCTGTCAGCGGCGGTTTATCGCAGTCCCCGCCACACAAAGGAACCAAATGCCCGCTATCTCGACAACTGCCGAGGGGAAGAACGGTCCAACGAAAGCACACCCCTCGTATGCCAGTGGTTAATATGTCGTTTGTCGGTTTTCGCGCGCTCGCGGCGCTCCTTGCCGTGGTCGCGTTGCCTGTTCTCTGCCAGCCTGCCTCCGCCGCCGACGCCAGGCGCTCGGCGCCTGTGGCCGTGAAGCCGGTGCCCCAGCCCACCGGGGCAGAGCTTGTGGGCCGGTTGCTGAACGAGCAGAACGGCCCTTCCGATCCCGACGTGCCGATGCCGCGGCCCGGCCTGGGCGTGACGCCCAATCCGGCGTCGACGCCGCTGTCGGGGCCGCAGGTCTTCGGCCGGCAGGAGGATGGCGGCGGCGTTTTCGGCCTGAAATTCCCCATCCCGGCGACGCGCGGCGCCAACTGACGGATACAACATCTGGGGTGGCCGTTGGACACCCAGATGGTGTGAAAAAGCCCCGCGAAATCTGCACTGTTGCGCCTCGGCCACAGGGCTGCCGCGAATCCGCCATGCGCCTTGCACGACACACCAGTTGTGGTGTTTATAGGCCCCGTGGCTGGTGCTCACCCGGCCCGATCGAGAGATCGTCAGGACGACACGAGGGGGACTATTTATGAAGAAGGCATTGCTCGCCGCTGCTGCTTTGGTGGCGTTGCCGGTCATGGCCCAGGCGCAGGGCCTCTCGCCGGGCTTCTACATCGGTGCGGAAGGCGGCGTTAACTGGCTGCTCAACACCACCATCCTCGGCGCCGGCGTGCAGCCGCAGACGGGCTTCGCCGCCGGTGGCGTGATCGGCTACGACTTCATCGGTCCGCGCGTCGAGCTCGAAGGCGTCTACCGTCAGAACCAGGTCAGCATCAACGCTGCAAACCGTGGTGCGATCGGCAACCAGGTGGGCCAGCTCGGCATCC
>VBAF01000312.1 GCA_005884705.1 Alphaproteobacteria bacterium | reverse complement strand
ATGCTGATCGACCAGTATCCCGGCGCCCAGCTCGGCCAGGAGCCGCAGGTCCTGCAGCTGGTGAAGTCGGGCGACATCGAGTTCTGCTTCAGCGCCTCGGCCAACGCCGCAACCCTGACGCCCCAGGCCGGCGTGATGTCGCTGCATTTCCTGTTCCGCGACGAAGACCATCTCAAGAAGGCACTGGCCGACCCTGGGGTGTCGAAGGCGTTCCGCACGATGGTCGACGAGACCGTGCAGGGCGCGCACGTGCTGGCCCTGCTCACGCTCGGCTTCCGCAACATCTACGCCAAGAAAGAGGTCAAGAAGATCGAGGACATCAAGGGCATGAAGGTCCGCGTCCAGGCGACGCCGACCGAGGACACGATGTTCCCCGCCTACGGCGCGCAGATCGTCCACATGCCGTTCGGCAACGTCTACACCTCGCTGCAGACCGGCGTGGTCGACGCCGCCGAGAACGGCGTCAACGTCTTCCTGGTCAACAAGCACTACGAAGTGGCGCCGGTCATGTCGATGACCGAGCACGAGGCCAACAACAACCTGCTCTGGATCAGCGACAAGCTATGGTCGAGCCTGACGGCCGAGCAGAAGGGCTGGGTGCAGGCGGCGGCCGACGAGGTCGCCAAGGTCGAGCCGGGCAAGGCGCTCGATCTTGAGCGCCAGTCGGCGACCAAGCTGAAGGGCATGGGCGTGAAGCTCGTCGATGTCGACAAGTCGGGCTTCACCAAGGTGGCAAACCCCTATCTCGAGAAGATGGCCAAGGACCTCGGCCCGCACGCCGCCAAGATCCAGCAACTGATCGGCGCGGTGAAATAACGCCGCGATCACCGGAACCGGGCGCATGTCGGACGAACGGTCGCTGGTGCTGCAGCGCCAGCGACAGCTGAAATGGCCGGCGCTCGACTGGCTCGAGTCGTTGCTGATGATGCTGTGCGGTTTCACGCTCGCGGCCTTCAGCCTCGCCGTCGTCTGCGACATCGTCACCCGCGAGATCGGCCGGCCGTGGCTATGGCTCCAGGAGGTCACCTCGACCTTCTTCATCTACGGCATCTTCATCGGCGCGGCCGTTGCGACGCGGCGCAACGACCATCTTTTCCTTGCCGCCATCGGTGAAAGCATGACCGGCCGGCCGCGGCTGATCATCGAGACGGCGATCCGGCTCGTGGTGATCGCGGTCGGCCTGTTCATGGCCTGGTTCGGCTACGTCAATTTCGTGCGCGGCTTCGGCAGCTTCCGCATGCCGTCGATGACGCCGATCGCCTCGCTCTATGCCGCGATTCCGATCAGTGGCGCCTTGATCGCGCTGTTCGCCTTCGAGCAGCTGGTGAACGGCTGGCGCAACACGTTCGAGAAATCGGCCGAGGATCGCGCGGCCGAGAAGGCAGAGCGCGAATGAACGCCGCCACCGTCCTGATCCTGATGACGTTCCTGTTCCTGTTCTTCGGCTATATGGGCGTGCCCGTCGCCTTCTCGCTGATCGCCGGCGTGATGATCGGGGCAGCCTTCACCGACGTCACCTTCCCGGCCATCATCCAGAAGATGTTCGACGGCGTCGATTCGGAGGCGCTGCTCGCCATCCCGTTCTTCCTGCTGGTCGGCGAGCTGATGAGCTCGGCCAACGTCGTGCAGAGGGTCATCAACCTCTCGCTCACGCTGGTCGGCCACATGAAGGGCGGGCTGAGCCAGGTTGTCGCCGTGTTCAGCATGTTCTTCTCCGAGATGTCGGGCTCGACCACCGCCGATGCTGCCGTGATGAGCCGCACGCTCGGTGTCTCGATGCGCCGCGAGGGCTACGACCCGCCCTTCATTGCCGCCATCATCGCCGCCGCTTCGACCATCGCCGCCCTGGTGCCGCCCTCGATCACCGCCGTGGTCTATGGCGCGGTCGGCAACGTCTCGATCGCCGGCCTGTTCATGGCGGGTTTCCTGCCGGGCTTCATGATCGGCTTCGGCCTGATGATCTATTGCTACTTCTTCGGCCCGGTCGGCATCCGCCGGCCGCGCGCCAGCTTCGGCCAGATCACCGACGCCACCAAGGAAGCGGCCCTGCCGCTGATGATCCCGGTGATCCTGCTGGGTGGCATCCTGACCGGCTGGTTCACGCCGACCGAGGCGGGAGTCGTGGCGGTGTCCTGGATCATCCTGGTGGTGATCCCGTTGCTGAATCGCGGCCACCTCCGCAAGCTGCCGCACGACTTCTGCTATGCCGGCCTGATCTACTCCCTGCCGCTGATCACCATCGCGGCGGCGACGGCATTCGGCTGGATGCTGGCCTACCTGCGCGGCGCCATCGTGATCTCCGACGTGATCACCGGAATCGCCGGCAACGACCCGCACCTGATCATGCTGCTGCTGGTGCTGCTGTTCACCATCGTCGGCGACTTCATCGAGCCGGTGCCGACGATCATCATTTTCATGCCGCTGGTGAACGCGCTGACCGAGGCCGGCAGCATCAACCCCGTGCATATGGGCGTCGTGCTGATCCTGACGCTCGCTTTCGGCCTGATCACGCCGCCCTACGGGTTGGTGTTGCTGATGGCGTCGAAATTCGTCGGCGTGCCGTTCTCGAAAGCGCTGCGCGCCGCCTTGCCGATCTACGTCGTCTTCCTCGGCACGATCGTGTTCGCGATTTACGTGCCGAGCGCCATCCTGTGGCTGCCCAAGCAGGTCATGCCGCAGGCCGTCGGCTGCTTCAAGAACCCCAGCGGCACCGGCTACATCTGCCCGTCCTGACGCCGCCGTTCCCTTGACGGGACGGGCGGGCCGTCGGAGCCTTTGCCCCTGATCGGGGAGATGGGGAATGCTGCAACAGAGAATCGTGCTGTTGGCCGTGTTGGCGTTACTACTGCCAGTCGAGGCGGCGCTCGCCGAAACGCCGGTCGAGGCTGCCCGGCGCTGGGAATTGATCGGCACCTGGCGCTTCAACTGCAACGCGCCGCCGGACAAAATCGATAACGTTGCGACCTACACCGTTCGTGGCAACAGGCTCTATCACGATCGCAATTGGGGTAGCGGCACGGACTCGAGCGTGGTCTCGAGCGCGACCATCCGGCCCGACGGAACGCTCGACCTGCTGATCAACTTCACCTCACTGTCGCAGACACGTGAGAACATCTTCAGGAAGACGCCGGACGGACGCGTGCTCACGCTCGTCAGCCGCAACGTCGACAACGACGAGCACACCATCAAGGACGGCAAGGTCGTGGGCTCGGGCAATCCCATGACGCTGCTGACGCGCTGCTCGGTTCCCTGAGCCTGAGCCTGCTTTCGTTTATCGCTATGGACATCAAAGCTTCTCTCCCACCCTTCTCCCCCTCCTGCTCTCGTGTTGGCGTGGCGAGGGGGTGGGAGTGTGACGAGAATTGAGAAAAACCGCCGAAAAGCCCCGTTACATCAGCATCGGATCATTCTCAGGAGCGTGAGAAACGTGAGAATCTCGAGAATCTCAGCGCTCGGGCAGCGGGATGAACTCGGGGTC
>VBAF01000034.1:3372-16958 GCA_005884705.1 Alphaproteobacteria bacterium | reverse complement strand
TGCGGCGTCGGCCAGCCGCAGCCTGAGCTGCCCCGGTGTCGATCGCAAGCCGGCGCCGGCCAGGGTCGGCGCCAGATTGCCCTGGAAGCGCTCCTCGGGGATCGGTGCACCGTGGCACAGCAGGCAAAGCCCGACCGTGCGGTTGGCGACGATGGCACGGCCGCGCGCCGGATCGCCCGGCTGGCCGGTCAGCGACTGAGGCATGGAATCCGACTGCGCCCAGGCGAGGCCGGGCAGCAGGAGTGACAGAGCGACGAGTATGCGCCTCATCCGAACAGCTCGCCCGTGAGCGTGCGAAACCACGCCTCATCCTCGCTCGCTTCTTCCGCGCGCACCGCCGGCTTGGCGCCGAGCGGGCTGGTGTTGGTCACGCCGGGGAGCGCCGTCAGCAGCCCCTTCTCGGGCCGGTATTTGTTGATCTCGACGAAGCCCCAGTCCGGTGCGGCGAGGCTGTAGCAGATGTTCTCGAGCGCCGGCTCCTCGGGCGCCCGCTCGCGCAGCTTGGCGACGACCGCCGCGGCACAGACCTTGCCCTGCTCGGCCGCAGCATGCGCGGCCTTCGGCATGGCGCCCATCAGCGCCGCATCGCCCAGCACATGAATGCCGGGCTGCAGGCTCGATTCGAAGCCGACCGGCTCGATCGGACACCAGCCGGTGCGGTCGGCGACGCCGGCGCGGACCGTGATCGCCGCCGCCTGCTGCGGCGGCACGATGTTGGCGACCGCCGCCTTGTAGTCCTCGAAGTCGGTCTTGACGGTCATCGTCGCGGCATCGACCGAGGTCACGTTGCCGCCCTTGCCGAGTGGCACCCATTCGATCAGGCCGGGATAGAGTGCCGCCCACGCCTCCTCGAACAGATGCTGCTTGGAGTAGCTGTCCTTGGCGTCCGATCAGGCTGGCCCGCTCGTAGGGCGCCGGCGGGCAGCGATAGGGCGTGGCGGGGGCGGCGATGACGACCAGGCCGCCGTCGGGCATCGCCTCGAGTTGACGGCGCAGGAGCGCGACCTGCGGCCCGCCTGTCCAGGCGTGCGGCATCTTTTCGGCAGCCACCTCGGTGTAGCCAGCGATCGCCTTGAAGTTCATCTCGACGCCCGGCGCCATCACGAGACGATCGTAAGAGAGCTTGGCGCCGCCGGCGAGCGCCACGGTCCGCGCGGCAGCATCGGCCACCGTCGCCGCCTCGGTCACCACGCGCACGCCGGTCGCGGCGACGCGGTCGTAAGGGAACTCCTGCTGCGCCGGCTCGCGCAGGCCGGCGATCACCGAGCTGCTGAACGGGCAGGCGCTGAAGCCCTTGCCGCCGGCGACAAGAGTCACTTGCAGATTGGCGTCGAGCTTTCGCAACGCGCGCGCGCAGGCGACGCCGGCGAAGCCGCCGCCCACGACGACGACTTTCGCGGCCCCTTGGGCGGAAACGACCGCCGGTGCGAGGCCGGCGGTCGCCAACAGCTTGAGGACAGTGCGACGGGTGGCCGTGTCAGGCTCCCTTCCTGAGCTCCTGGTGCATCAGCGGCAGGATGCGCACGCGCTTGCCGGTCGCCTTGTAGACGCCGTTCAGCACCGCTGGAACCGCCACGACAATCGTCGGCTCGCCGACGCCGCCCCAGAAACCGCCCGACGGCGCCATCACCGCCTCGACCTTCGGCATCCCGTCCATGCGCAGGACGTTGTAGCTGTCGAAGTTGGTCTGCTCGACGGCGCCGTCCTTGATAGTGATCTCGCCGTAGAGTGCCGCCGAGAGACCATAGACGAAGGACCCTGCGACCTGGCGTTCCGTCTGTGCCGGATTCACGATGTGGCCGGGATCGATGGCGGCCGTGATCTTGTGAACCTTGAGCACGCCATCGTTGCTCACCGAGACTTCCGCCACCGCCGCCACGTAACTGCCGTAGGCCATGATCTGCGAGATCCCGTGGAAGTGGCCGGCTGGCAGGGGCTGCCCGTAACCCGCCTTGTCGGCGGCAGCCTTGAGTGCCGCGGCATTCTTCGGCTTGAGCATCTTCAGGCGGAACGCCAACGGATCCTGGCCAGCCGCCTCGGCCAGCTCGTCGATGAAGCACTCCGAGTAGAAAGCGTTCTGGTTCGAGTTCACGCCGCGCCAGGCGCCCGGCGTGAGATGCGGCTGACGCAAGGCATGGTCGATCAGGAGGTTCGGCATGTTGTAGGCGAAAGCCGATTCCTGCCCGCCGGCATTCAAGGCCGAAAAGACTCCGGGATCCTTGCCGTTCTGGAGGGTCTGCGGCGCAAGCGCGGCCGCGATGGACTGACCCGAAATGCGCATGTGCATTCCGACGACATTGCCCTGGGCATCGAGCCCGCCGACGAGCCGACACATCGTCGTCGGATGATAGGTGTCGTGCGTCATGTCCTCTTCGCGCGACCAGATCAGCTTGATCGGCGTACCGGGCATCTGCTTGGCGACCAGAACCGCCTGGCGGACATAGTCAGTGCGGCCGCGCCGGCCGAAGCCGGTGCCCAGCATCTGCTTGTAGACATCGCACTTGGAAATCGGCAGTTCCGCTGCTTCTGAAGTGGCCGCGAGAGCCGCCTCACCGTTCTGCGTGCCGCACCACACCTCGCACTTGTCGGGCGTGTAGAGCGCGGTCGCGTTCATCGGCTCCATGTTGGCGTGACTCTGCCACGGGAATGCATAGACCGCCTCGACCTTCCTGGCCGCTCCCTCGATCGCGGCCTTGGCGTCGCCCGCCTTGTTGCCGACGAAGGCCTCGGTCGCGGTCAGGCCTTCTTTCAGCATGGCGGCGATCTGCTCTTGCTGGACCTCGCCCAGCTTGCCGACGTCCCATTCCACCGGCAGCTTGTCGAGCGCCTGCTTGGCGTTCCAGTAGGTGTCGGCGATCACCGCGACGGCGTTGCCGTCGATTGCCACCACCTTCTTCACACCCGGCATCTTCTCGACCTTGGCGGCATCGAAGGTCTTGAGCTTGCCGCCATGCACCGGGCAGGCGCGCACCGACGCCGTCAGCATGCCGGGCAGGCGCACATCGATGCCGTAGATCATCTCGCCGGTGAGCTTGGGCAGGGTGTCGAGCCGCTTCAGCGGCTTGCCGGCGATTTTCCAATCCTTCGGGTCCTTGAGCTTGACCTCCTTCGGCGGCTCGAGCTTCGCGGCCGCGGCCGCAAGCTGGCCGTAGGTCGCCGACTTGCCCGAGCTGTGGGTCACCTTGCTGTTGGCCGCCGTGCATTCGGCCGCCGGCACCTTCCATTCGGCCGCCGCCGCCGCGATCAGCATCTCGCGCGCAATCGCGCCGCCCTCGCGGACATACTGGTTGCTCTCGCGGATGCCGCGGCTGCCGCCGGTCGAGTAATTCTTCCAGATCCGGCCGCGCCGCAGGTTCTCGCCGGGCGTCGGAAACTCGGTCGTGACCTTCGACCAGTCGCACTCGAGCTCCTCGGCGACGAGCTGGGCGAGACCGGTCAGCGTGCCCTGCCCCATCTCCGAGCGGGCGATGCGGATCACCACCTTGTCATCGGGATGGATCACCACCCAGGCATTGAGCTCCTGCACCTCGGCTGCTTGCGCCGAGGCCCAGGGAAAGGAGAAGCCGAGCGAGAAGCCGCCGGCGACGGCGGCGCCGCTCGCCAGGAAGCCGCGACGGCCGAGAGAGGTCTGGATCGTCATGATTTCAATCCTCCCTTCAGGCCTTGGCGGCGGCGTGGATCGCTTCGCGCACCTGCTGGTAGGTGCCGCAGCGACAGATGTTGGTCATGGCGGCGTCGATGTCGGCGTCGGTCGGCTGGGGCTTGGCCGCGAGCAGCGCGGTCGCCGCCATGATCATGCCGCTCTGGCAGTAGCCGCACTGGGGCACGTCGTTGGCGAGCCACGCCTCTTGGATCTTGTTGAGCTTGCCG
The DNA here is from genome assembly GCA_005884705.1 of Alphaproteobacteria bacterium. Classification (GTDB taxonomy): domain Bacteria; phylum Pseudomonadota; class Alphaproteobacteria; order Reyranellales; family Reyranellaceae; genus Reyranella. The sequence goes on along the minus strand of VBAF01000034.1, from coordinate 13,088 downwards.
TTCTGGGCCAGGCCCTCGATCGTGGTGATCTTCTTGCCGGCGGCGGCGCTCAGCGGCATCTGGCAGGAACGCGTCGCCACGCCGTCGACATGCACCGTGCAGGCGCCGCACTGCGAGATGCCGCAGCCGTACTTGGTGCCGGTGAGGCCGAGCGTGTCGCGCAGCACCCACAATAGCGGGGTGCGCGGATCGGCGTTCGCCTGGACCGACTTTCCGTTGACGTCGAGAGCAGCCATTGCGGTTTCCTTGCGAGAGCGTTGTCGTGGATGCGGAAAAGCCTATCGCACCGGCGACGCCACCGCGCGTCACAGCCGCGTGAGACTCAGGCAATGCAGATTTCGAACACACGCCGGTAGTTGCCACCCAGCAGCTTGGAGATTTCGGGCGGCTTGAAGCGGGACGACAGGGCGGCGGCGAGTTGCGGCAGATCCGCATAGCTGGGCAGCGCGCTCGGCCCGAGCAGGCCAAGCTGGTCGGTGCCGATACCGACATGATCGACGCCGACCACGTCGACCATGCGGGCGATGTTGTCGGCATAGGCGCTGACGTTGGCGACCTCGGCGACGGGCCAGATGCCGATCACGCCGCGCGTCGAGGCGATGGCGCGGGCATGATCCGAGGTGATCAGCCGCGTCCAGGGAGAGGGCCGGTTGCGGAGCGCGGTGTGCGACAGCACCAGCGGCTTGGCCGTGGTGGCGACCGCCCGCTTCACCAGCTCGAACGGGCCGTGAGCCACGTCGACCACGATGCCGAGCGCGTTGCAGCGGCGGATCACCTCGGCGCCGAAGTCGGTCAGCCCGCCAGGCACGCTGGGCTCGGTCTGGATATCGCCAAGCTCGTTGGGCCGGTAGTGGGTGAGCTGGAGCTGGCGCAGTTGCCAGCGCTGGTAGGCCTCGTCGAGCCGCTCGATCCGCCCCTCGAGCCAGTCGGCGCCTTCCGACGTGACGATCACCGACGGCTGGCTTGCCCGCGCGGCGCGCAGGTCCGCCGCCGTCCTGACGATCGGCATCGACTGGCTGCGCGCCAGCTCGTGCAGCTTGGCGAAGCTGCGCTTGCTGAACTCGTAGAGCTCGCCGGGCTTGGGCTCACGATTGGGCCGTATGCGTCCGCTCGACGAGCTGATGACCGGCGAATCGGCGACGATGGCGAGGCACATAACCGAGAGGCCGCCCGAGCGCATCGGGCTCGCCACGTCGAGCAGCGAGCCGCCGTAGGTCGCGCGGGTCAGGTTGCCGGCGTGGCTATGGATGTCGGCGGCCATACCGTCGACCTGCTGCGCCAGCGCCGTCGCGGGCAGGCAGAACAGCGAACTCGCGGCCAGCACCGCGCGGCGCGAGACGCCGGGCAACAGCTCGGCCGCATGAAGCTGATAGCGCCAGGCATCGGCGTCGGATGAGGCGTGCAAGATCCCGCTCAGGCGCAGCGTGCCGTTGCCGAGCTTGAGCGGCCGGTCGGCGACGACCTCGATCACCGCCAGCGGATTGTTGGGCACGCAGCCGGCGCAGCAGCCGGGCTCGGCCATCATCAGGAAATGGTCGGCCGTCGCGGGCGGCAGGATAGCGACCGGAAAGCCCGCGATCTCGACCGTCTTGCCGTGCGCCTTATCGGCGCGCGGCCTCCCCAAGTCGCGCCAGCTCAGGCGCATCGGCTCCCCCTAGGGCATATTGTGTAATCAGTATCGTCCGTGCGCGCGTTTCCGGGCCAACGGCCCGCAAACCGCTCTAGAGTTTGGCGGGAGGATAATACGGTTTGTCGCCCAGGGCTTGCACGCGCTTCCAGAAGTCGGGGCCCGAGGCCTTGCCGACTTCGTCGAGGTCGGCGGCCTGGCGCCACAGGCTCCAGGCGTCGGGATGCAGCCGGCTCGCCTCGGCCATCTGCTTGTCGCCTTCGGCGGCGCGGCCGTGCGCGCGCAGCCAGACGCCGAGCCGGAAGCGCGCCCGTGACTCGGCGATTTGCGGCGTCACCTTCGGCAGGTTCAGCCGCGCTGCATCGGCCGGCAGCGCGTGCTTGCCGGTGATCACCCAGGCGCGCACCGCATCGAGATAGGCCTGGCGCGCGGCCAGCCGCTCGGCCTGGTCCTCGGGCGACATGGTGCGGGTCTTGAGGTCCATGCGGCGGAAGTGATCGGTCGAGCCCGCCGTTTCGGGTGGACGCACGATGCGGCCGGCTTCGTCGATCCACACCGCCTGCGGCACGTTCACGAGGTTGTAGAGGTCCTCCAGCCGGTGCTCGGCATCGATCAACTGCCAATAGTCGGACTTGGCCTGCTCGATCCACGGCCGGGCATGATCGGTGCCGCGGCTTTCCTCGGCGACGGCCACGACCATGAAGTTCTTGTCTTTCAGTTCGCTGTAGAGTTGCTGCCACACGGGCAAGTCAAAACGGCAGCCTCACCAACTGGCCCAGGTGGCGAGGAAGACCTTCTTGCCGCGCAGCTGCGACAGCGAGCGCGCCACGCCGTTCACGTCGGGCAGGGTGAAGTCCGGCGCCTCGAGGCCTTCGAGGGCGGCATTGCGCTCGTCGGCCGGTGCGCCGAGCGCCCACACGTCGCGCTGGTCGCTGGCGATCGCCGGACCGCCGAGCTTCTTCCAGAAGGCGGCGACATCGACCTCGTTGGTGCCGACCGCCGAGGCCGGCAGCGGCACGCAGAGCTCGGCGCGGCACATGCCCTCGGGCTTGAGCGTCCAGCCGGTGACCGTCGCGGCATCGGCCGGGCTCATCCACAGACCGTCGTGCGCAGCCACGTCGTGCTCGGCGGTAGGGGTGAGAATTTTTGTCATGCTGGAAGCCTAACCAAGCAACCGCACATTGTCATCCCGCGCGCAGCGAGGGATCTATGCTGTTGCCCCATAGATCCCTCGGCTTCGCCTCGGGATGACACCCGCTATGCGGGCGTCACTTCGGCACCGAGATCGTCACTTCCTTCGAGGTGATGAACTCGAGCAGCACCGGCACGCCCTTCTTGGTCTGCTCGATGCCGCGCTTGATCGCCGGAATAATGTCCTCCGGCTTGGTCACGCGCTCGCCGTAGCCGCCGAAGGCGCGGGCCATCGCGGCGTAGTCGCCGGAGATGTCGGTCGAGCGGTACTTCTCGGTCGAGACCTTCATGATGTGCAGCTCGATCGCCATCGAGAAGTTGTTGAGCAGGATCGACATGATCGGGATACGCTCGCGCACCGCGGTCTCGAAATCCATGCCGGTGAAGCCGATCGCGGCGTCGCCCCAGACGTTGACGCAGAGCTTGTCCGGCATGGTGAGCTTGGCGCCCATGGCGAGGCCCAGGCCATAGCCGAGCTGCGTGGTCTTGCCCCAGCCGATATAGGTGTGCGGCGCCGTCGTCTTCCAGAACGGCGAGAGCTGGTCGCGCGGGCTGCCGGCGTCGTGGGTGATGATGGTGTTGGCGACGTCGACGGTGTTCTGGAGGTCCCACAGCACGCGGTAGGGATTGAGCGGCGCCTCGTTGTTGGTGAGCTTGGGCATCCACTCCTTCAGCCACTCGTCGGAGATCTGCTTGATCTCGGCCGCCACCGCCGACGAATCGCGCCGGCCGCCGGCCTTGCACGCGTCGGCGAGCGCACGCAGCGTCAGCTTGGCGTCGCCGAGCAGGCCGTACTTGATCCTCACGTCCTTGTTGAGATGGGCGGGATCGAGCGTGGCGTGGATGATCGTCTTGCCGGCCGGCATCGAGATGCCGAAATTAGTCTCGGTGAACGAGCAGCCTATGCCCAGGATGACGTCGGCACGGTCGAGGAACGAGCGCACCGCCTTCGGATAGGCGCGGCCGCCCGAGCCGAGCGACAGCGGATGGGTCTCGTCGAAGCAGCTCTTGCCCTCGAGGCTGGTGCAGACCGGGATGGCGAGCATCTCGGCGAGCTCGCGCAGCTCGGCATAGGCCTCGGCCCAGTGCACGCCCTGGCCGGCGTAGATCACCGGACGCTTGGCCTCCATCAGCACCTTGGCGGCTTCCTTCACCGCCGCCGGATCGGGCCCGTACTTGGTGGCGACCACCGGCTCGTAGTTGAGCGGATCGGGCGCGTCCTCGGCATAGGCGTCGGCCGGCAGCTCGATGATCACCGGCGAGCCGCGGCCGTTGCGCAGCAGGCTGAACGCCCGGCGCATGATGTTGACGATCTCGCGGCCGTTGGTGATCGGCTCGGAATGCTTGGCGACATGCGCCATGGCGAGGGCCGAGTTGAAGTTCGGCGGCACGTGGGCGATGCGCCGCGGATAGCCCTGCGGGATCACCAGCAGCGGCACCGATTCACCGAACGCCTGGGCGACGCCGCCATAGGCGTTCTCCGCACCCGGGCCGCTCTGCATGCAGAACACGCCCATCTTGCGGCCCTTGGAGAGGCGCGACATGGCGTCGGCCATGTGCAGGCCGATGCGCTCCTGGCGCACGATGATCGGCCGGATGTCGACCGCGGCGCAGGCTTCGATCAGATGATTGACGGGATAGGCGAAGAGGTACTCGACGCCCTCCTTCTTGAGAATCTCGGCGATCGCTGGCCCGGTCTTCATCTGCGTTTCCCCTACGAATTTACTTGTTCAGTTCCTTCATCGCGCTGTCGAGCCCGCCGAGCGTCAGCGGGAACATGCGGTTGCTCGAGAGCTGCTGCAGCAGCTGGATCGACGGCGTGTAGCTCCAGTGCCGTTCCGGCACCGGGTTGAGCCACACCATCGAGCGGTAGGTGTCGGCCATGCGCTGGATCCAGATCTGGCCCGCCTCCTCGTTCCAGTGCTCCACCGAGCCGCCGGGATAGGCGATCTCGTAGGGACTCATCGAGGCATCGCCGACGAAGATGATCTTGTAGTCGGGCGGGAAGGTGTGCATGAGCTGCGCCGTCGAATAGGTATCGACGTGGCGGCGGCGGTTGTCCTTCCACAGCTTCTCGTAGAGGCAGTTGTGGAAGTAGAAGAATTCGAGGTGCTTGAACTCGCTGCGCGCCGCCGAGAACAGCTCCTCGCAGACCCGGATGTGGGCGTCCATCGAGCCGCCGATGTCGAACAGCAGCAGACACTTCACCTTGTTGCGCCGCTCGGCGACCATCTTGATGTCGAGGTAGCCCGCATTGCGTGCGGTCGAGCGGATCGTGTCGGGCATGTCGAGCTCGACCTCGGCGCCCTCGCGCGCGAACTTGCGCAGCCGGCGCAGCGCGATCTTGATGTTGCGGGTGCCGATCTCGACCGTGTCGTCGAGGTTCTTGTACTCGCGCTTGTCCCAGACCTTTACCGCGCGGCCTTCCCGATTTTTGTCCTGCCCGATGCGCACGCCCTCGGGATTGAAGCCGTAGGCGCCGAACGGCGAGGTGCCGGCCGTGCCGATCCACTTGCTGCCGCCCTGATGGCGCTTCTGCTGCTCCTCGAGACGCTTCTTCAGCGTCTCCATCAGCTTCTCCCAGCCGCCCATCGCCTCGATCTGCGCCTTCTCCTCGTCGGTCAGCAGCTTCTCGGCGAGTTTGCGCAGCCACTCTTCCGGGATTTCGGCCGTGGTGCCCTCGGCAGGCAGCGCCTCGAGCCCCTTGAAGACATGGCCGAACACCTTGTCGAACTTGTCGAGGTTGCGTTCGTCCTTCACCAGGATGGCGCGCGACAGATAGTAGAAGTCGTCGATGCTGTAGTCGGCGACGTGCTTGTCCATGCCCTCCATCAGGGCGAGGTACTCCTTGATGGAGACCGGCACCTTGGCCTGGCGCAACTCGAGGAAGAAGTTGGTGAACATGGGGCGGCCCCCTTTTTACTGGCGCTGCTCCCGGCGGGCCATGAAGGCCAGCCGCTCGAACAGATGGACGTCCTGCTCGTTCTTGAGCAGCGCGCCGTGCAATGGCGGGATGAGCTGCTTGGAATCCTTGGAGCGCAGCGCGTCGGGCGACATGTCCTCGACCATCAGGAGCTTCAGCCAGTCGAGCAGCTCGGAGGTCGAGGGCTTCTTCTTGAGGCCCGGCACGTCGCGGATGTCGTAGAAGACGTTCAGCGCCTCGCGCAGCAGGTTGCGCTGCAGGTCGGGGAAGTGGACGTCCACGATCTGGGTCATGATCTCGCGATCGGGGAAGCGGATGTAGTGGAAGAAGCAGCGGCGCAGGAAGGCGTCGGGCAGTTCCTTCTCGTTGTTCGAGGTGATCATGACGATCGGCCGCTGCACGGCCTTCACGACTTCCTGCGTCTCGTAGACGTAGAACTCCATGCGATCGAGCTCGAGCAGGAGGTCGTTGGGGAACTCGATGTCGGCCTTGTCGATCTCGTCGATCAACAGCACCGGGCGCTGGTCGGAGGTGAAGGCGTCCCACAGCTTGCCGCGCTTGATGTAGTGGGCGATGTCCTTGACCCGCTCGTCGCCGAGCTGGCTGTCGCGCAGGCGGGACACCGCGTCGTATTCGTAGAGGCCCTGCTGCGCCTTGGTCGTCGACTTGATGTGCCATTCGATCAACGGCGCGCCGATCGCCTTGGCGACTTCGTGCGCGAGGACGGTCTTGCCGGTGCCCGGCTCGCCCTTGATCAGCAGCGGCCGCTGCAGGGCGATCGACGCATTGACCGCGACGCGCAGGTCGTCACTGGCAACATAGGACTCGGTACCGGCAAATTTCATGATGCAAAATCCGCGTTCACTTGGGTGTTCGCCGCACCCTAGAGCGGTTTCCGTCCAGATGGAACCGCGCGCCCTGGTGATTTAGCCGCCCCAGCGCACGATGAAATAAACGATGGCGGCACAAGCGATTAGCAGCGAGAGCGCGAGCCTGCCCGAGGCGAAGCGCAGGCTCGGCGCGGCTTGGCCGGGACGCACGACGTCGTCGATCGGCTTGTGGCCATGGATCATGGCGCCGATCAGATTCTGGCGCTTCCACACCAGGTAGACGATCGCCGCCAGCACGTGCAGGCCGACCAGGACGAGCAGCACGTTGACCCAAAAGGTGTGGAAGGCGGTGGCGCGCTCGATCCACTTGTCGGCGATCAGGCGACTGAGCGGACCCGTGACGACTCCAGTGTCGGTATCGGCGGAGAAAAGTCCGGCAACCACCTGGGCGAGCACGGCGAAGATCAGCACCACGACCATCGCGCCGCCCAGCGGATTGTGGCCGGCCTCGCGCGGCCGATCGGCGCCGACGAGCTCGGCGATGTGGCGGAAGGCAGCCGCGGGGCCCTTCACGAAGTCGCTGAAGCGGGCCGTGGTGCTGCCGACGAAGCCCCAGGCGATGCGGAACAGCAGCAGGGTGAGGATGGCGTAACCCGACCAGAAATGGAGCTTCATCCAGTCGCCGCCGGTCCGGCCGCTGAAATAGGAGGTCGCGATCAGGATCACGAGCGCCCAGTGGAAGAGCCGCACCGGAAGGTCCCAGACGCGGATCCTGCTGTCGTTCTTGGTCGCCATGTGTTCGCTCATCCTAGGAGTACCGGAGCCCGGGACATTAAGTCCGTTGCACACGCAGTCGTGAAGCAAATTTGCGCGGTGTCCGGTTCGCTTCGGCTGCATCCTCTGCGACAAATACTGTTACGCCTTAGTCAAACAGGGGAAATGCATGAAGAAGCAGACATTGATGGTGGCGGTCATCGGCGCACTGGTTGCGGGCGCAATGGTCGGTGGCACGACGATCGCTCTGGCCCAGGCCGACGTGATCAAGCAGCGTCAGGACAACCGCAAGGAAACCGCCGCCACGATGCGCAGCATCAAGGGCGTGATCGACGCCAAGGGCGATGTGAAGGCCGTCGTCGCAAGCGCCGCCAAGCTCAAGCAGCTGGAGCTTGCCTTCGACAAACTGTTCCCGGCGGGCTCGGACAAGGGCGAGACCAAGGCGCTGCCGGCGGTATGGAGCGACATGGCCGGCTTCCAGGCGGCCAGCAAGAACGCCGACGCCGCCTACGATAAGCTCGCCGCCGCTGCGGGCTCGGGCGATCTTGCCGCCGTCACTGCCGCGTTCGGCGACACCGGCAAGGCGTGTGGCGCCTGCCACGACAAGTTCCGCGCCAAGGCCAACTAAAGCCTCTCGGCGGCGGCGAAGAAAGGCGACGGGAACGTCGCCTTTTTTCGTGGCCGAAAAGGAAAGGCCGGTCGCTTGGGGAACGACCGGCCTTCTGGGTAGCCCGTGGCTGGGTGGGTGGGTGAAACGGCGAAGCGTTGGGTGTGGGAAGGGTGCTTCGCCGCTGGTGGCCGTTAGGCCACCGCCACGGGCTGGGTGGGAACTGTGAGTGCCTGCAGGACGATCGCCTCGGCGGTGAAGCGCCAGGTGCGCGAGGCGTGAATCGGCGACAGCCGCAGCTGCTCGCGCATGTTCATCCAGCTGTCGAGCCCGAAGGAGACATCGAGCGAATCGAGCACCAGACCGCGCGCGGCCGGATGGAGATTGTCGAGCTCGGTCGAGAACCAGGCGGCGAGCCGCTCACGCAACAGCCTGCGCAGCTGCTGGACGCCCAGCCCGACGGCCGGCGCCACCGAGCGCACGCGCTCGGCAAAGTGCCACACCGGCAGCCATTCCTCGAACAGCTCGGAGCGGTCGGAAACCAGCAGCGCGATGCGGCTCGCCAGCGGGGCGCCCGTCTCGATCGGGCGCGTCCGGTCGAAGGCGCGGCTCACCGCGAGGTCGAAGGCAGCGGCGTAGAGATCGGCGAGGCTGGTGAAGTGCTGGAACAGCGCGCGGCTGGAAACGCCGGCAATCGTGGCGATGGCGGCGGAAGTCGGCTCGACGTCGCCGGCCTGGATGAGATCGAGCGTCGCCTGGATCAACGACTGACGCGTCCGCAGGCCGCGGACGATGCGGCCATCGAGCGAACGCGAGACATCGATCGGGAATCCAATAATTTTCATGTCAAACCAACACAATATGAACGGCTCTAATGGAGAGACATTAACACACGAAACATTGTTCGTAATCTGCAAAAACGCATATCTTGAGGATGTGGTCGGCTGATTCCATTACATTGTTTTTAACAAGATAGGCGCTTTGGGGGTATCTGGAGACGTGAACGGACTCGCCATCGCGCTGGCTTTCCCTAGTATTTTCAATGGGATCGCCGATTCTTTTCAGGACGCCTGGATGGACTCCCACAAAGCGAAAGGCCGGTCGCTTGGGGAACGACCGGCCTTCCTTGTGAGTCCCGCTGGGTGTGGGATGTCGAAGCCTTGGGGGTGTGTGGGAAGGGGCTTCGACGAGCGGCTTGGGGAGCCGCCGGCGGACTATCTCTCTCTATCTCGCGAGGCGCCATCGGGCGCCCAAATGCTCAAACGAACCTCTTTACAGCAAAATACCTAATAGCCTCTCTAATGAGGAGGACCTTACCAAACGATCCCCTCCCCTGTCACTTGCAAAATCGCATACCTTCGTTGGTTATGTGCTTCAAATTCCTCACGAATTCGGATTCTCCGCGATACAAGATAGGCGAAAAAGGACATACAGATTACACGTGGGTGGGATGTTACGGACGGGTTTCCACGAAATTTCAACAGGATAGCGACCTTGGGGCGTCGCGGATGGTCTGTTTCGAATGCAAATTACTTCTGCCGTAACGGATTTCGCAGCCGAGAAAAACGCACAGCCTGCCCGCCATCATCGTTCCGTGGTAGACGGGCCGCTCCTCTCAAAGAGCCTGGAGCCGCCCCGTGTACGCTGTCCGCCGCCGATCGATCGCTTCCGTTGTGGCGACCGCACTGGCCGTCGCCGCGCCACCGGCCTGGGCCGGGCTCGAGGATGCTGCCAAGGCAATCCAGGCCGGCGACATGGCGCTGG
>VBAF01000034.1:0-3350 GCA_005884705.1 Alphaproteobacteria bacterium | reverse complement strand
CCGAGAAGGATCTGGCGGTGCTGGTCAAGGAACGCGATCCGCGGGCGCAATTCCTGCTCGGCCTCTATGTCTATGGCAATCCCGATTCGAAGATGTTCGATCTCAACAAGGCGGCACCCCTCCTGCTCGACGCCGCCGAGCGCGGCTACGTGCCGGCGATGATTCCGCTGGCCGGCGCCTATGCCGAGGGCAAGGGCATGCCCAAGAGCCTGTTCGACTCATACAAATGGCTGGCGGTCGCCGAGCGCTGGAACTCGCCCAATGCCGGCCAGCTGCTCGAGCAGGTCGCGCGCGAGCTCAAGCCCGACGAGATCGAGAAGGCCAAGGCTGCGGCCGCTTCCTTCACCTTCAAGACCAAATGATCCTCGCGCGAGCGGCGCTGCTCGCGCTGCTCGTCGCGGCGGCGCCGGTCCGCGCGCAATCGCCCGACGCGTCCGACGTGGCCCCGCCGTTGCGCGCGGCGGTCGTCGCCTATCGCGCCGGCGACCTTGCCACGGCCGAGCAGGCGCTGCGCCGCCTGGGCGCAAACGACGCCGATGCGCAGGCATGGCTCGGCGCGGTCTTGGTCGATCGCGGACGAGCGCACGAGGCGTTGCCGATGCTGCGCCATGCCGCCGACGCGGGTTCGGCCGAGGGCGCGCACCGCCTCGCCCTGCTCTATGCCGAAGGCGCGGGCGGCGCGCCGCGCGACGACGCCAAGGCGCTCGAGCTGTTCGAGAAGGCGGCGGCGGCCGGCCATCGCCGCGCTCAGATCAACGCCGGCACGATGTATTTCCGCGGTCTGGGCACCGCGCGCGACCTGATCCGCGCGCGCGCCTGGCTCGAGAAGGCGGCCACGCAGGACGATCCTTACGCGCTCTATGCGCTCGGCCGCGCGATGGACGACGGCCAGGGCACGGCGCTGGCCGATCCGGTGCGGGCCGCCGATCTCTATCGCCGCGCCGCGCAGCTTGGCCATCCGCTGGCCGCGCTGCGCTACGGGCTGGCGCTGAGCGAGGGCAACGGCGTGCGCCAGGATTTCACGGCGGCGCAGACCTGGTTGGTCAACGCGGGCAAGGGCGGCGTGCCGGAAGCGGCGCTGGCGATGGGCGACCTGGCGGCGCGCCTGTCGGCCTCGCACGACAAGGCCGTCCGGCAGAAGAACCTGCAGGTCGCGATCGCCTGGTACGAGGTCGCCGCCCAGGCCGGCCTCGGGTCAGCGCAGGTCAAGCTCGGCAATGCCTATCTCGCCGGCGTCGGCGTGGCGCGCGACCCCCAGCAGGCGCAGCAATGGTACGGCCGCGCCGCGGCGCAGGGCACGGTCGAGGCGCAGCATGCGCTCGGCCTCTTCTTGACCAGCGGCATCTCGGGCACCGCCGATCCGGTCGAGGGCTACAAATGGCTGGTGCTGGCCGAACGCGGCGGCTACCCCGACAGCCAGGCGGCGCGCGAAAAGGCCGCCGAGAAGCTGGTCGAGCGCGACCGCAAGCGCGCCGAGGCGCTGGCGGACAAGTTCGTCGCCCAGGCCGAACGGCCATCGGACGAGGGGCCACCGCGGCTCGGCCCGCCGGTTCGCCCGTGACGTCATGGATCCGGTCGCCCCTGCCCGGCAAACCCGGCCCGACATCACCATCGCGGTCTGTCGCGGCGCCTGTCGCCTGATGCGCCAGGCCGGCCATTCGGTGCTGCTCGAGATGCCACTGCCCGACGGCCGGCGCGCCGACATCTTCGCCGTCGGCCGCGGTGGCAGCCTGACCATCGTCGAGGTCAAGTCCTCGATCGAGGATTGGCGGGTCGACCTCAAATGGCCGGACTACCTCGACTGGTGCGACCTGCTCTACTTCGCCGTGCCGGTCGACTTCCCGCAGACGTTGATCCCGGCCGAGATCGGCCTGATCGTCGCCGACGCCTATGGCGGCGAGATCCTGCGTCATCCGCCCAGCCGGCAGCTCGCGGCGGCGCGGCGCAAGTCGCTGCTGATCGATTGCGCGCGGCTGGCCAGCGAGCGGCTGGCACGGCTGGAGGATCCGGACTTCGTCGAGCTCGCCTGAGCTCCTTACATCGGCGCGTCGCGGCGGCTCGCCTCGGCCATGCGCAGGCGGGCATAGGCCATCACCTCGGTCGGCGGCCCGACCTTCTCGACGCGGCCGTCCATCACCAGCGCCACGCGATCGGCGATCGCGAGCGGCGCCAGGCGATGGGTGATCATGATCACGGTGCGGCCCTGCACGGTGCCGCGCAGGCGGCGCAGCAGCCGCTCCTCGGTCGCGGGATCGAGCGCGCTGGTCGCCTCGTCGAGGATCAGGATGCGCGGGCTGCGGATCACGGCGCGGGCGATGCAGAGCAATTGCCGTTGGCCCATCGACAGGCCCTGCCCGCGCTCGCCCAGCACGGTGTTGTAGCCTTGCGGCAGGCGCTCGATGAAATCGTGCGCGCCGACGAAGCGGGCAGCGGCGACGACGCGCGCCGGGTCCTTGTCGGCGACGCCCATGGCGATGTTCTCCAGCACCGATCCGGCGAACAGCTGCACCTCTTGCGGCACGCAGCCGATCTGGGCGCGCAGCAGGGCAGGCGCGAGATCCGCCACGTCGGTCCCATCGACCAGCACGCGTCCGGCGGTGGGACGGTGCAGACCCTGGATCATGTTGGCGATCGTCGTCTTGCCCGAGCCCGACGGCCCGACCAAACCGATGATCTCGCCGCTCGCGACGGCGAGATCGGCGCCACGCAGCACCTCGGCCGCCTCGTCCTGCGGCCGCCAGCGCACGCGCTCGAGGCTCACGCCGCCGGACAGCAAGCGCATCGGCGCCAGCGCGCCGGGCGGGCTCTCGACCGGCTCGGTCATCAGCTCGTCGAGGCGTGTGAACGCCGAGCGCGCGCCCTGGAGCTGCTGCCACGCCGAGACGATCTGGCGCATCGGCTGCAGCGCCCGCGCCGCCAGCAGGTTGGCGGCCACCAAGCCGCCAAACGGCGAGCAGGGCGAGCAGCTGCAGGCTGCCCGAGGCGCAGGCCGTGATGTTGCCGAGTTGGCTGGCGCGGAAGCTTGCCCGGGCGGCGCGCTCGACCCGCGACTGCCAGCGCCTCTCGATCTCGGACTCCAGGCCGAGCGCCTTGACGGTGGCGGCGTTGGCGACGGTCTCGGTGAGCGCCGAGCTTTTCGACGCCAGCGCCTGGAACGATTCGTCGGCGAGCCGCCGCTGCGCGCGATGGCTCGCCAGCGGCACCACGAGCAGCAACGGGATGGCCGCGGCGGCGACGGCGCCGAGCCAACCATCGATCGCCGACAACGCGGCGAGGAACAGGGCGGCGAAGACGAGGTCGATGGCGAGCGCCGGAAGCTGGCCGGCGAAAAAGCCGCGCAGCACGTCGAG
>VBAF01000311.1 GCA_005884705.1 Alphaproteobacteria bacterium | reverse complement strand
AGCAGGCCGACGGTCAGTGGACGGCGATTGCCGACGATCCGCTGGTGTTCATGACCAACGCGGCCTTCCTGAAGGCCAACAACCTGAAGCCGCCGGCCTCGTGGGACGACCTGCTCAATCCCGCCTACAAGAACATGCTCCAGATGGCCGATGCACGGACGTCGGGGACCGCCGTGACGCGCATCTTCTCGGTGCTCGAGGTCAACAAGCGCGACGAGGAGAAGGCCTTCGCCTACCTCAAGAAGCTGCGCCAGAACGTGCAGGTCTATACCAAGAGCGGCGGCGGCGGCACCTTGCCGGTCGGGCTGGGCCAGGCCGGCGGCGGCATCTTCTTCATCGTCGACGCGCTCGAGACCAAAGCCAAGGGCTACGACGTGGTCGTGAGCTTTCCCAAGGAAGGCATCGGCACCTCGGCCGAGGCGATCGCCCTGATCAAGGGCGCGAAGAATCCCGAGGCGGCCAAGAAGCTGATCGACTTCGCGACCGGCCCGGCGATGCAGTCCAGGCTCGCCGAGCACAAGGTGAATTTCGTGCCGGCCCATCCCGACGTGAAGACCGAGGCGTCACTTGCCGAGGTGCTGAAGGGCGCCACCATCTTCCCGATCGACGATGACTATGCCGGCGCCAACCGCAAGCGCATCGTCGACCGCTGGGTCAAGGAAGTGTTGCCCGCGCAGTGACCGTGGCCGCGCAGGCTGCTTCGTGGCGCCGGGTCGCGGCCGATCCGACGCTGCTGGTCACGTTGATCGCCGTCTGGCTGCTGCTTGGCCTGTTCGTCCTCTTTCCGCTGGTCGAACTGCTCACGCGCGCCTTCGTCGAGGACGGCCGCTTCACGCTCGCGCCGCTGCTCGAGAGCCTGGCCGATTCCGGTCATCGCGCGGCGTTCTTCAACAGCCTCTTCCTCGCCACGGCGGTCGGCCTGCTGGGCACGGCGCTCGGCTTCCTGTTCGCGCTGACGGCGGTGCGGACCGGCCTCGGCCGGCACTGGCTCACCCTGCTCGACGCGGCGGCGCTGCTGCCGCTGGTCTCGCCGCCCTTCACCACCTCGATCTCGATCATCTTCTCGTTCGGGCCGAAGGGCTTCATCACGCACGACCTGCTGGGCTTCGCCAACGTCTCGCCGTACGGCGTCTGGACGACGACGCTCGCCGAGACGCTGACCTATTTTCCGATCGCCTATCTGACCTTGCGGCCGATCCTGGCGGCGATCGATCCCAATCTCGAGGAGATGGCGTTCAGCCTGGGCGGGTCGCGCTGGCGCATCTTCCGCACCGTCACCCTGCCGCTCGCCATCCCGGGCTTCGCCAACGCCTTCCTGCTGCTGTTCGCGGCCTCGCTCGCCGACTTCGCCACGCCGCTGATCCTCGCCGGCAATTCCTTCCCGGTGCTGCCGACCCAGGCCTTCCTGCAGATCACCGGCATGTTCGACTTCAAGGGCGGCTCGGTCCTGTCGCTCATCCTGCTGGTGCCGGCCGTCTTCGTCTTCCTGTTGCAGCGCTATTGGGTCGGCCGCCGCACCTACGTCACCGTGACAGGCAAGGTCGGCCAGCGCTCGCGCACCCGCGCGATGGCACCGTGGGCGGGCGTCCTGCTGATCGTCGGCTGCTCCCTGGTGGCCGCCCTGATCGCCTATTTCTATGCGCTGCTGCTCTACGCCTCCCTGGTCGTGGCGTTTGGCGCCAACAACAGCTTCACCTGGGCGCATTACCACGTGATCTTCACCGAAGGCCTGCCGGCGATCCGCGACACGCTGATCATCGCCGCGATCGGCATGCCGCTCGGCGGCTTCTACGGCGTGCTGGTGGGCTACCTGATCGCCCGGCGGCAGTTCCCCGGGCGGCGCGCCATGGAGCTCGTGGCGATGATCAACTACGCGCTGCCCGGCACCATCGTCGGCATCGCCTATCTCATCGCCTTCAACGACCCGCCGCTGGCCCTGACCGGCGGCGCGCTGATCATCGTCGCGGCTTACGTCTTCCGCTACAGCCCGACCGGCATCCGCGCCACGGTGGCATTGCTGCAGCAGATCGACCGCAGTCTCGACGAGGCCTCGTCGAGCCTGGGCGCCGGCAGCGGCGAGACCTTCCGCCGGGTGACCCTGCCGTTGATCGCGCCGGCCTTCTTCGCCGGCCTGGGCGTCGTCTTCATTCGCTCGATGACGGCAATCAGCGCCACGATCTTCCTGGTCTCGATCTCCTGGACGCTGATCACCGTGCGCATCCTGGAGAACATGACCGAACTGTCTTTGGGACCGGCCGCGGCCTTCTCGGTGTTCGTGATCGTGGTCGTGTTCGTGGTCATCACCGGTCTCAGCGCCGTGCTGGCGCGGCTGCGGGCGCCCGCCGCCGGTGCCGCAGCCCGCAGCTTCCTCGGAGGGTGAGGCGCATGGCTTCCATCAGGATCCGCCTCGATGGCGTCTCCAAGCGCTTCGACCACACCGTCAAGGGCGAGGTCTATGCGGTGCGCGATGTCAGCCTCGCGGTCGAGCACGGCGAGCTGCTGACCCTGCTCGGCCCCTCTGGCTGCGGCAAGTCCACCACCCTGCGCATGATCGCCGGCTTCGAGGAGCCCGACGCCGGCACGATCTCGATCGACGGCAAGGATGTGACGCACGCGCTGCCCAACAAGCGCGGCATCGGCTTCATGTTCCAGAACTACGCGCTGTTTCCCCATCTCTCGGTATTCGAGAACGTGGCCTACGGCTTGCGCGTCCAGGGCCGCGACGAGACGGACCTCGCCAAGGCGGTCGGCGAGGTGTTGGAGCTGGTCGGGCTCGCCAGCTACGGCCGCCAGCAGCCGCACCAGCTCTCGGGCGGCGAGCAGCAGCGGGTGGCGCTGGCGCGCGCCGTGGTGTTCCAGCCCAAGGTGCTGTTGTTCGACGAGCCGCTCAGCAATCTCGACGCCAAGCTGCGGGTCGAGATGCGCGAGCAGATCCGCTCCCTGCAGAAGCGCATCGGCATCACCACGGTCTATGTCACGCACGACCAGGAAGAGGCGATGGCGATCTCCGACCGCATCGCCGTCATGGAAGGCGGCGTGGTGGTGCAGGACGGCACCGCGTTCGATCTCTACTACCGGCCGAAGACCGAATTCGTCGCCCGCTTCGTCGGCCGCACCAATCTCCTGGCGGGCCGCGTCGTCTCGGCCGACGAGGTCGAGGTCGAAGGCCTGCGCATCGCCCTCGCGACCGGCCGCGCCGCGGGCGATGCGCTCCGGCTCGTGGTGCGTCCTGAAATGATCGAGATCGCGCCGGCGCCGTCAGGCGAGAGCGCGCGGGCGCGGATCGTCCAGCGCACCTTCCTCGGCGAGAAGACCGACTACCAGGTCATGCTCGGCAGCACCACGCTGCAGGTCTCGGCGACCGACCATTATCGACGGCCGCCGATGGAAGCGGGCCAGCCGGTCGCTGTCCGCTTCCATCCCGAAGGCATCCACGTGCTCGGGTAGATTCCTCCCCATTCTTATGGGGAGGTGTCAGCGTCCTACGCTGACGGAGGGGTCATGAGCATCGGTTGCGGCGT
>VBAF01000310.1 GCA_005884705.1 Alphaproteobacteria bacterium | reverse complement strand
AAGCCGTTGTAGACGCTGTTCACGTTGGCGACGTAGCCCTTCACGAAGGGCTGCATGCAGATCGCGGCGCGGTTCCACATGATGACCGGCCGGGCATTGTCCTCGAGCAGCTTCTTGTCGATCTCCCAGACGAGCTTCTTGCGCTCGGCCATGTCGGTCATGGCCGACTGCTTCTCCATCAGCTTCTCGATCTCGGGATTGCAGTAGCCGGTGTAGTTGCGGTCCGACTTGCAGGAGAAGTTTTCGAAGTAGTTCTGGTCGGGATCGTCGACGCCGTTGCCGGTGGTGTTGAGCCCGACCGTGTATTGCTTGCGCCCGACCTTGGTGAACCATTGCGCCGTCTCGACGATCTCGACCTCGGCGTCGATCCAGATCTCCTTG
>VBAF01000309.1 GCA_005884705.1 Alphaproteobacteria bacterium | reverse complement strand
CGTTGTAGGTGCCGGGATGGGCGATCTTCTCGATCTTCTTCGCCGCCGTCGACGCATGATCGATGCGATCGAGAATCTCGCGCTTGCCCGCGACCGCGCCGCCCGGCAGGCCGCCGGCCACGATCTTGGCCTGGATGCAGAGGTCGGGCGTGACGCCCAGCGCCTTCTGCGCGCCGCCCGACGACCAGCGATAGCCGGTGATCACCTCGTCCATCAGCATGACGACGCCCTTCTTCGCCGTGGCATCGCGCACCGCCTGGGCGAAGCCCGGCGGCAATGGCACCTGGCCGCACGACGCGCCGGACGGCTCGAACATCACCGCGGCGATGTCGTCGCGCGTCTCGATCAGCTTGACGACGGCGGCGACGTCGTCGCTCGGCATCACGATCGACAGATCGGTCACGCCCTGCGGCACGCCCGGCGTGGTGCTGCCGTCGAAGCTGGCGCCTGCACCGGCCGACACGTTGTCGTGCCAGCCGTGGAAGTGGCCGACGAAGCGCACGATCTTGTCCTTGCCGGTGTGGGCACGCGCCAGGCGGATCGCCATGTGCGAGGCCTCGGTGCCCGACGACGTGAACCGCACCTTCTCCGCACAGGGGGTAAGCTCGCATATCAGTTCGGCCCAGCGCACCTCGAGCTCGTGGCTCGAGCCGAAATGCGTGCCGAGCTCCATCTGCTTCTGCACCGCCTCGACCACCGCCGGGTGCGAATGGCCGAGCAGCATGGCGCCATGGCCGCCGAAATAGTCGACATATTCGTTGCCGTCGACGTCCCACTTGCGCGGTCCCTTGGCTCGGGCGACGTGAATCGAATAGGGGTCGAGATAGCGCGCATCGTGCGTGATGCCGCTCGGCAGCACCTTGCGCGCGCGCTCGAACAGCGCCCCCGAGCCCTGGGTACGGGCCTTGTAGTCGGTCACGATGGCTGAATTGGTCGGCGCGACGCTGCTCATTTGACCTCACTTTATTAATGTCGAAGCATCGCAAGCCTCGCTTGCGCCGCCAAGGCCCGGCGGCTAATCGTGCCCCGACTTTTCGTATTCCGGAGCGCGCTTTGACCGTCCAAGCCAATACCAAGCCCCGCGGCCGCCAGTTCTTCAACAATCCTGGCCCGACCAACATCCCCGACCGCGTCCTGCGGGCGATGGACCGGCCGGTGATGGATTTCCTCGCGCCGGAGTTCCTCGAGATCCACCGCAGCTGCCATGCAGGCATCAAGCGCGTGTTCAAGACCGACCAGGAAGTCTTCTTCCACGCCTCGACCGGCCATGGCGCGTGGGAGGCGGCGGTCACCAACCTGTTCTCGCCGGGCGAGCTCGTCCTGGTGATCGAGACCGGCTACTTCTCGCTGGGCTTCAAGGAGCTCGCCGAGACGCTCGGGCTGAAGGTCGAGGTCGTCGGCGCCGATTGGCGGAAGGGCTTGGAGTTCGCCAAGCTTTCCGAGCGCCTGGCCGCCGACAAGGGCCACGAGATCAAGGCCGTCCTCGCCGTCCACAACGAGACCGCGACCGGCATGGTGCTGCCGCTCGCCGAGGTCCGCCGCGCGCTCGACCAGGCCAAGCATCCGGCGTTGCTGCTCAGCGACACCATCTCCTCGCTCGGCAGCATGGAATACAAGATGGATGCCTGGGGCATCGACGTCACCATCGCCGGCAGCCAGAAGGGCCTGATGCTGCCGACCGGCATGGCGATCACCGGCGTCAGCAACAAGGCGCTCGAGGCCTCGCGCAAGGCCAAGCTGCCCAAGTATTACTTCAATTGGGAGCTGATGGCCGCCCGCAAGCCGCAGCGCTTCATCGGCACCGTGCCGGTCCACTTCTTCTTCGGCCTGCACGAGTCGATCAAGATGATCGAGGAAGAAACCTTGGAAGGCGTGTTCGCCCGCCACGCCCGCCTCGCCGAGGCGACCCGCGCGGCAGTGCGCGCGTGGAGTGGTTCGAATGGGGGTGCCGACGGCAAGGGCCCATCGCTGTTCGGCCAGACCGAGGACCGGCTCTCCAACTCGGTGACCACCGTGATGATGCCCGAGGGCCACAGCTCCGACGGCATGCGCAAGGCAGCGCTCGAGCGTTTCAACCTGTCGCTCGGCGGCGGGCTGGGGCCCTTGATGGGCAAGGTGTTTCGCATCGGCCATCTCGGCGATCTCAACGAGCCGATGCTGCTCGGCTGCCTCGCCACCACCGAGCTCGCGATGAAGACCGCGGGCGTCCCCTTCGCCGCCGGCGGCGTCGACGCGGCGATCCAGTCGCTGGCCAGCTAGCCGCGACCGTTTCGACCGTTTTCGCCGTTTTCTGCAGCAACACCGTTTTTCGCGAGCGTTGCTCTCATGGTGCGTTTTCATGGGCGCGATTCAAGCACGACTCGCGCGCATCACCTATTCTGGGCATTGGCCTCGTGAAAAAGCCCCGGAATCCGGGCCTCGAAACGCGTTCCATTGCCCATAATGAGAGCCGAGCAGGCCCTAATCGATCACCTCGTCGGCGGTGAGTCGCAGCTTATTGGGGATTTCCAGGCTCAAAGCCTTCGCAGTTTTAATATTCGCGGCAAACGAAAATTTCGACGCCCGCTCGACCGGGAGATGTCGACGCCGCGGCTCATCTGGCCGCCGCAGCCAGCATGGCCGTGATCGCGCGGTCGCTGCCGAGGCGCACCACCGGGACGTCCGGCCCGTAGCTCAGCCGCTCCGCTTCGATGCGCGGCGCGCGGTCGATCGGCCAGCGCCAGGCCTGGCGCAGCAGGCTCCAGTCGAACATCTCGGGGCAGCCCTCGGGCAGGTCGGGCCGTCGGCCGCCGCGCTGGAAAGCCGAACGCCACAGCACGCGCCACAGGCAGAGCCAGCGCGGGCGCTCGATCACGACGAGGGTGTCGGCGCGCGCGATGGTGAGATCGAAGGCGAGGCCGGAGAAGCTGCCGTCGACGATCCAGTCATCGCCCGCGATCGCCTCGGCGACCCGCTTGCGAAAGCTCTCGACGTCCAGGGGCGTCCAGCCCGGCTGCCAATAGAGCACGTCGAGATGGATCACCGGCAGGCCGAGCTTCTCGCCGAGCCCGAGCGCCAGGCGGCGGAAGGACAGCGGGTGGCGCCATGGTCCGTGCTTTATGCCACGGGCCGGAGGGTCAGCCGAGGCCGATCAGCTTTCCCCCGCCTTCGAAGACCGGCAGGGAAACTCCGACCCTCGGGTCAGAACGCCGGCTTCTTGTTGGCCAGCGCCAGCAACAACCGCTCGGGCTTGATCGACGACAGCTTGGTGCCCTGCTGCACGGTGGGCGTCACCTCGATGCCCTTCACCGGCTCGAAGGTCGCCGAGTCGGAATTGAAGGCGTAGAGCTGGCCCTCGGTCAGGTTGAACCACCAGGCGTGCAGCACCAGCTTGCCGGCGGCCACCCGCTCTGCGAGCCAGGGAAAGGTCATCAGGTTGGCGACGCTGTTGACCACGGCGGCCTGCTCGACGGCGCGCACGATCTCCTCGCGCGGCCGGCCGGCGAGATCGTGGACTGCGACGTCACGCACGGTCCGCGCCACCGCCGTCCAGGTCGAGACATAGTCGTAGCCGGCGTAGACGCTCTCCGATCCGTCGACCAGGGCGGCGATGCCACCACACAGCGCGTGGCCCAGGATGACCACATGCTCGACGTCGAGGCCGCGCACGGCGAACTCGATCGCCGCCGAGGTGCCGTGCTGCGCCTGGTCGGGCGGCACCAGCGCCGGCGGCACCATGGCGGCGATGTTGCGCACGGTGAAGATGTCGCCCGGCCGGGTCTGCGTCAGGATGCCGGGATCGACGCGGGCGTCGGCGCAGCCGATGATCAGGATCTTGGGCGACTGGCCCTCCGTCGCGAGCTTCTCGAACAGGTCGAGATGCTCGCGGTAGTAGCCGAGGCGGAAGTCCGCGAAGCCTTTGAGGAGCCGATCCAATGCCATGGTGTGTCCTGAAATGACCGAAGAATTGCTCTACGACAAGCGTGGCGATGTCGCCTGGGTGACGTTCAACCGCCCGCAGGCCCGCAATGCGCTGACTTTCGCCATGTACCAGGGCCTGGCCGAAATCTGCGGCCGGCTCGGAAAGACGCGCGAGGCCAAGGTCATCGTGATCACCGGGGCGGGCGACAAGGCCTTCGCCGCCGGCACCGACATCGCCCAGTTCAGGGACTTCAAGAGCGGCGAAGACGGCATCGGCTACGAGCGCAAGATGGACGCCACGCTCGAGATCATAGAGCGCTGTCCCGTGCCGACCATCGCCGCGGTGGCGGGCTTCTGCACCGGCGGCGGCCTCGCGATCGCCGGCGCCTGCGACTTCCGGCTGGCCGCGACCAACGCGCAGTTCGGCGTGCCGATCGCGCGCACGCTCGGCAACTGCCTGTCGATGTCGAACTACGCGCGGCTCACCGCGTTGGTCGGGCCGCAGCGGGTCAAGGAGATGTTGCTGCTGGCGAAGATGGTCGACGCGCAACAGGCGCTGCAGGCCGGGCTGGTGATGGAGGTGTTGCCCGATACCGTCGCCCTGCACGGCCGCGCGCAGGCGCTCGCCGAGGCGCTGGCCGGCCACGCGCCGATCACGCTCTCGACCACCAAGGAGGCGATGCGCCGGCTGCAGGCGAAGCTCGCCGACGAGAATATCGACGACCTGATCCGCACGACCTACGGCAGCGCCGACTTCCGCGAAGGCATGAGCGCCTTCCTCGAGAAGCGGCCGCCGAAATGGACGGGGTCATGATCTCCGCATGAGCATGAGCACCTTGCGGACGCTTTCGACGGTGCGATCAATGTCGTCGTCCGAGGTCAGCCAGTTGCACACCGAGACGCGCATGACACGCATCCCACCCCAGGTGACGCCGCCGAACCATGCCACGCCGTCCTGCTGGATGCGGCGGATCACCCCGTCGGTGAAGGCATCGTGGTCTCCGTCGCGGCCGAGGAAACGCACGAGACCCTGGTTGATGACCGGCGCTGCCACGATCTCGGCACCGTCGAGCCCGCCGATCTCGCGCACCAGGCGTTCGGCGTGGCCGCAGCAGCGATCGACCATTTCGCAGATTCCGGACCGGCCGAGCGCGCGCACCGCGGCATAGAACGGAAAGCCGCGGCCGCGGCGCGACCATTCGGGGTTCCAGTCCTTCTGATTGCGCACTTGCTCGGTCGGCACGGAGTAGCTGGTGTCCTGGGCGAACGAGGCGCGATGCGCCGCGGCGTCAGCCACGAATACCAGACCGGAATCGAAGGGAAGGTTCAGCCACTTGTGGCCATCGGTCGCCCAGGAGTCGGCACGTTCGGCGCCGGCGAGCAGATGGCGATGCCGTTCGCTCGCCGCCGCCCACAGCCCGAACGCACCGTCGACATGCACCCAGGCCTTGGCCGCATGCGCGAGCCGGCACGCCGGCTCGAACGGATCGAACACGCCGGTGTTGAGATCGCCGGCCTGCAGGCAGACGACCGTAGGACCGTCCGTCCGGCTGAGCGCCTGCTCGAGCGCGCGCATCTCGATCCGGCCCGAATTGTCGGCCTGGACATAGACGATGGCGTCGGTACCGACGCCGAGCAGCCGCGCCGAGCGCAGGATCGATTCGTGACGATTCTCCGTCGTCAGGATCCGGAGCGGCGGCGCGCCCGCGAGGCCCTTGGCTTCGACATCCCAGCCGCGGTCACGCATCAGCTTGTGCCGCGCCGCGGCAAGCGCGGTGGTGTGCGCCATCTGGCAGCCGGTGACGAAGGCGAACGAGGCTGAGGCCGGCAGGCCGAACATCTCCTTGGCCCATTCGCCGCACACCTGTTCGACTACCGCTTCGGCCGGAGCGGTGAGATTGGAGGCGGCGTTCTGATCCCACGCCGAGGTCAGCCAGTCCGCCGCCAGAGCAACCGGGAGCGTGCCGCCGATCACCCAGCCGAAGAAGCGGCCGCTGCCCGAGCCAATCAGGCCACCCTCGGTGTCGCGCACCAGGGCGTCGATGACGGCTTCCGCCGGCATGCCCGCCTCCGGCAAAGGCCCGCCGAGCCGGCTTTGCAGCTCGGCGATCGGCGTTGTCGTGGCGATGGGCCGCGACGACAGGGAGTCGAGAAAAGCCGCGGCATGGGCTGCCGCGCGATCGAGGACGTTGGTCATGGCACCGGATCCAGGAATTTGACTGGCAACGCTTTGCGTCAGCCAATCGCTCCGTTGTTACGGCGGCGGCCGAATTGTCAGCTGTTGTCAGCCTCTCACTCGGCGGCCAACGCGTCGGCCAGCCGCTGCGCCTGTTGGAGGACCGCGGGGTAAGCCGCCGCCTCACGGGCATGCGCGTTCCAGCAGTCGAGGTAGGCGGTTTCCGCCTCGGCCTCGAGGCGGGAACTGTGCTCGCGCCGGCCGCCCTGCCACGCGGCGCGCGCATCGGCCATGCCCTTGGCCAGCACGGTCTCGCAGACCGGCAGCGCCGGCACCGTCGCGAGCTTCTGGTAGGTGAGCAAGACGCGCTCGCCCTTCTGGACGATGACGCCGAGCTCCTGCGGCGGCCACAACGACCCCGCCTGGGAGGCCAGTGCAAGGTGCGCGACCGCCTGCACCGCGCCCGGCGGCCGCGCGATCGGCAGCGTCGCGTAGACGTCGATCGCGGCGTCGCCGACCAGCCCGGACGAGTAGACGACAGTGCCGTCCTTGAGCCCGACCGCGAGATCGCGCGGTGGGTCCTGCGCGGCGAGCCAATGGCGCAGCAGCCCTTCGGTGGTCACGACGACGTTGCCGAACGCCAGACCGTCGAGCTTGTAGGCACCGACACCGCAGCACAGGGTGGTGTTGATCTCGCCCCCGCCCTCGAGGCCTTTGGACGGCGGGCCGACGATGCGCCGCAACCGCGCCGTCAGC
>VBAF01000308.1 GCA_005884705.1 Alphaproteobacteria bacterium | reverse complement strand
CTCAGCGCCTCGGTGGCGGGCGTCAGCGCCTTCATGCTGGCGGTGCCGGCGGCGTTCGAGGCGCTGAAATATGCCGGTGCGGCGTACCTCATCTTCCTCGGCATCCAGGCGTGGCGCGCGCCGGTCGCCGACCTTGCGCCGCTGCAAGCCTCGCCGCGCGAAACCGCAAGCCGCTGGTCGCTCTATCGCGGCGGCTTCCTGGTCGGCGTCAGCAATCCCAAGCTGCTGGTCTTCGCCGCCGCCTTCTTTCCGCAGTTCATCGCGCCCGATGCGCCGTGGTTTCCGCAATTCGCGCTGCTCGTCGCGACCCTGCTCGCCATCGAGGCCTGCACCTACGTGACGTTGGGCCTCGGGGCGCGCGGCCTGGCGCGTTATCTCGTGCAGGCGGTATGGCAGCGCAGACTGAACCGGCTGAGCGGCGCGATCTTCGCCGGCTTCGGCGGTGCGCTGCTTCGCTACCGCCCGTAACGCTTTCCGCCCTCGTCGCGGCGGTATAGGATTTTCATAAGCAAATCGCCTGGGAGGGCGCCATGACCGACATCATGAAGATCAGCAGCCGCAATCTGCCGGTTCGCCGCCGCAGCCTGATCCAGGGCGGCCTGGCGGGCATCATCGCCAGCGGGCTGGCACCGACCGTCGCGCGCGCCGCTCCGATCAAGCTGGTGATGGCGCATATCATCCCTGTACCGGAGTCCGGGGCGATCGGCTTTTCCTGGCAGGCCGAGGAGGTGCGCAAGCGCTCGAACGGCGAGCTCGACATGCAGTTCTTCGGCGGCACCTTGCTGAACAAGGAACTCGAGATCATGAACGCCGTGAAGTCCGGCAACATCCAGATGGGCAATCCGGCCGGCGCCGCGGCCACGGTGTTCCCCGAGATGGGCGTGTTCCTGGTGCCCTACCTCGTGCAGAGCTACGCCCACGCCTACAAGATGTTCAACGGCGCGATCGGCGATACGCTCGATAAGCAGTTCCAGGACAAGTACAAGCTCAAGGTAATGTGCTTCTTCGACTACGGCTTCCGCCACTTCTGGACCGCGAAGAAGCCGATCATCGAGCCCAAGGACCTGCGCGGCGCCAAGATCCGCGTGCAGCAGGCCAAGGTGTTCGGCGACACGATCAATGGCCTCGGCGGCAATGCCGTGCCGATGGCGTGGGGCGAGGTGATCTCGGCCGCCAAGTCGGGCGTGATCGACGGCGGCGACCTGCCGATCGTCAACCAGATCGCGCTCAAGATCTACGAGGTCTCGAAGTACTGCTCGATGAGCTTCCACAACTATGGCCCGACGCTCAACACCATGAACCTCGCCACCTGGGAGAGTCTCAGCCCGGCGCACAAGAAGCTGATGATCGACACCAGCCGCGAGGCGCAGGACAAGATCCGCCAGCTCACCGAATCGGTCGACAACTTCGCCGCCGCCAAGAAGGAGCTCGAGCCCAAGGGCATGACGGTGGTCGAGTCCAAGGTCGAGGATTTCCGCAAGCTGGCGATGGCCAAGATCTGGCCGGCCTACAAGTCGCAGTTCGGCGGCCTGTGGGAGCAGATCGAAGGCGTGAAGGCCTGAGGCGGGGTGGCACGCTTCATTGCGTCGATCCCCAAGATCGTCGTCGCCCTGCTGCTGATTGCCGCCATCGTCAACCTGCTGATCGGCGTCTTCCTGCGCTACGTCATGATCCCGGTGACCGACTGGCTCGACGTCGATTCGATCCCCTTCACCTGGGTCGAGGAGGTCGGCGAGATGCTGCTCGCCTGGCTCACCCTGATCGGGGCGGCGATCGGCGTGCGCGAGCGCAACCACTTCACCCTGCACGTGCTGCATTTCTCGCCGGCCGGGCAGGCGATCATCGACCGCGTGCATTACTCGCTGGTGGCGATCGTCGGCGCGATCGCCGGCTGGTACGGCGTGCGGCTGTGCATGCTCAACCACACGCTGGTGACGCCCGGCCTGTCGATCAACCTGTCGCTGCTCTATGGCTCGGCCGCGGTCGGCGGCGCACTGCTGGTGGTCTATGCGCTGTCGATGATCGTCGCTCCGCCGCCGCCCCGTCCTGACGGCGTGCACTGAAGATGCTGCTGGTCCTCGTCTTCGCGATCTTCGTCGTGCTGATCCTGTTCTCGATGCCCATCGTGTTCGCGCTGGGCGTCTCGGCGATGGCCGGCCTGCTGGTCGGCGGCTACGACCTGCAGGTCTTCTCGTCGAGCCTGGTGTCGGGCTCGCAGAGCTGGGTGCTGCTCGCCATCCCCGCCTTCGTCTTCGCCGGCGGCCTGATGGAGAAATGCGGCATGAGCCACGCGCTGGTCGACTTCGCCCGCGCCCTGGTCGGCTGGGTCAAGGGCGGGCTCGGCATGTCGGTGATCGTGGTCGCCTACTTCTTCTCCGACATCTGCGGCTCGAAGATGGCCGAGGTCTCGGCCCTCGGCTCGACCCTGATGCCGCCGCTCACCAAGGCGGGCTACAAGCGCGAGGACTCGGCCTCGCTGATCGCCGCCGGCACGGCGATGGGCATGCTGGTGCCACCCGCCATCTTCATGATCGTGATCGCCCAGGTCACCAACACCTCGGCGGTGGCGCTGTTCCTGGCGGGCTTCGTGCCGGCCGCGACCATGATGGTCTGCCTGATGGTGCTGGTCTGGCTGCGCGCCCGCAAATACGTGATCTTCAAGACCGGCAAGAGCGCCGCGGTGCCGCTGGTCATTCCGGTGGTGATCCTGGGCGGCTTCTTCCTCGGCGTCTTCACCGCGACCGAGGCGGGTGCGGTGGTGGCGGGCTACGCCTTCTTCGCGGCACGCTTCTACTATCGCAACGTCAGCTGGACCGCGATGGGCCGGCTCGCCTACGACAGCGCGATCCTGACTGCGTCGGTGATCTTCCTGCTCGCCGTCGCCTCGGTGTTCCAGTACCTGATGGGCGTCACCGGCGTGCCGACCCTGCTGGCCGACGTGCTGGGGCCGCTCAAGTCGGCGCACTGGCTGTTCCTGGTCGCCATCGCGCTGATCACCATGATGTTCGGCATGGTGCTGGAAGGCCTGCCCGCCGCGGTGGTGCTGATCCCGGTCGTCTTCCCGATCGCCGAGAAGATGGGAATCGACCCCTATCACTTCAACATCGTGGTCACCGCCTCGGTCGGCATCGGCCTGTTCCTGCCGCCGATGGGCGTCGGGCTGTTGATGGCGCTGCGCTTCGCCAACCTGTCGGTCGCTCCTACATGCCGTACATCGCGGCGCTCATGATCGGGCTGCTGCTGATCATCCTGTTCCCCGACCTCTCGCTGTTCCTGCCGCGGAGCGCCGGCCTCATCAAGTGACTTTGGTGACGGTCAGGCGATGGTGCTTGCCGTCGCGCGCCGTCCACGAGATCGACTGGCCGGTGCCGAGCCCGATCAGCGCCGCGCCGACCGGCGTCATCACCGAGATGCGGTGCTGGTCGAGGCTCTCGTCGGCCGGATAGACCAGCTTGAGGGTGCGCACGTGGCCGTCGTCGGACTTGAAGGTCACGGTCGAGCCCATGCGGACCACATCCTTCGGCACCGCCTTGTCGTCGACGATCTGCGCGCGCTCGAGCTCGTCGAGCAATTCCTGCGCGACGTCGGGCAGGCGCTCCATCGACGCGTTGGCGAGATCGGTCAACCGCTCGTACTCGGCGTTGCTGACGGTGATCGGAGCGGAACGGGTGCGAGGTGCCATCAGCGAGCCTACCCCGCCCGCGCGCGGCGGGCCAAATAGACTTGCAGATGGGCGTAGGCGGTCCTGAGGTTGGGCGTTGAAATCGCAGCCTTTTTTGCCCGGACGATCATGTCGCCCACGATGTGGTCGGCCTCGACCATCGCGCCCTTCTCGAGGTCGTGCAGCATCGAGGCGGTGAAACGCGAGCCCTTGACCGTCAGGAACCCGCGAATCGCCTGCACGCCTTTCTCGCCGGGATCGTGGCCCGCAGCGGCAGCCACCTTGTGGCACTCCTCGACCGTCTCCAGCACGATGGCGCGGCCTTCGTCGGCCTCGAGGATGTCGCCCGACGAGCCGCGCATCAGGCAGTTGGTGGCAGCGAGCGAGCACAGCATGATCCACTTGTCCCACAGGTCCTGCACGATGTTGGCATGCAGGCCGCCATCGACGCCGGACTTCTTGATCGCGGCATCGAGCTCGACCAGCGCCTGGCGCGCCGGCTTGCCATCGCGCTCGCCGAAGGAAATGGCGGCGAACGGGCTGGTATGCAGGATGGTGCCGTCCGGCGACATTGCGACGCCGACGCGCGCGAGCCCGCCCACCACCTTGTCATTGCCGAACTTTGCGTCGAGCACGTCGAGATGGCGCATGCCGTTCAGCAACGGCACGACGGTGGTGTCCGCGCCCACCGCCGGCGCGACCGCCGCGATCGCCGAGTCGAGATCGTAGGCCTTGGGCGTCAGCAGGACGACGTCGTAGGGACCGCCCTCGCCGCCCTTCAGCACGGTCTTCACCTTTTGGGTGATGTCGCCCTTGGGGCTCTTGATGACCAGCCCGTCGCGCTGCAGCGCCTGCTGGCGCGCCGCCCGCACCAGGAACGTCACGTCCGCGCCGCTCTGCTGCAGGCGGCCGCCGACATAGCCGCCGATCGCGCCGGCGCCGAGAATCAGGAT